>JAGAOA010000250.1 GCA_017623955.1 Opitutales bacterium | reverse complement strand
TTTGCTTCGACAATTCCTTTCTTTGTCTCTACGCCATAATATGCTGCTGTGCCTTTTGAATCAAGCGATGCACGCAAGTCTGGTCTTCCCCAACGATACTGTTCCCAGTGTCCAATATTGAACCAAACTGGGCTATTAGGTGCCCACATTTGATGCACCAACATATACTTCATTTCTTGATTGAAAATCAACGCTGATTTTTCACTATCAAAATAACCCAGTTGAAACCCCCAAACTGTATACGTGTTGGCTATACGGTCGAAAATATGTTTTAGTGAATCTTCGTATTCTGGAGTTCCTGGCTTTTCACCAAAGATGTACTTACTTATTGTGATTTTTAATGCGTTATCACCCCAATGTGCAGGTACTTCAACATTCTTACGTTCAAAGACTACTTCGCCCGCCGCAAACATCTTTATGTCTTGACGTACCCATTTTACTGTGTCGTAGGCGAATACTCCTTCCTTTGTAAATACTCTATTAAATTTGATACTATTACCTGTGCCTTTTTTGCCCAGATCGATAACTTGATTTCCATCTACTGTAATTTTAGCCATTTTTTAGTGTGTTTGTATTGTTAATTTTTTAAAGGGGTAATACTCATAGTAGGCTTAAATTGTGGTAAAAAACAGACCCGCAAGGCAATATAAAAATATATAGAGCCTTTAGCCCAAAGAAAGTATTTGTAGCATATAAAATTGTTTTATTTTCAACACGTCAATCAAAAAACAAAAAATTTTTATATTATTAATAATTAATTATATATGAAAATAATAAATCGGAGTTTTCAGGAACTCCGATTTATGTTTAAAATTAAACAAAACTATCTTAAAATTGGCATTTTGCCCATATAGATAGGGGTAAATCGAATCCATTTGCGGATTTTAGCACCAATTCACCTTGACTAACATTGAAATTTTGAATATCGCCAAAATATTGCTTTAACATATTTCCTGCCATTATAGAAGATGCTTCTATCGAGTAGAGCGTAATTAAAACAAACATAGGTTTGTTTGAAATAATATTTCTACAAGCCTCCAATAATTGTGGCAACATTTTTTCTAGTTTCCATAATTCACCTTTGGGACCTCTTCCAAAGGCTGGCGGATCTAATACTATTGCATCGTATTTTATTCCTCTACGTTCTTCGCGTTTTGCAAATTTTAAAGCATCATCAACAATCCATCTTATCTTACGTTCTTCCAACCCAGAAATTTGTTGATTTTTTCTAGCCCATTCCACAGATGGTTTAGATGCATCAATATGTGTAACCTCAAATCCAGCTTTTGCCGCAAACAAACTTGCCGCACCTGTATATCCAAACAGATTTAACAATTTTGGAGAGTTTGTACATTTTGCGTTTTTTACAGATTCTGTTATAAATTTCCAATGTGGCAGTTGTTCAGGGAAAACACCTAGATGTTTTGTGCCATCCATAAATTTAGTACAAAATTTTACACCGTCAAAATTTAGGATAGGAGCAGATGTTTTAGAATTGTAACGCCATCCTTTTTTATCGCCTTCAATATATGTGCAATCAGCTTTATCCCACAATTTGGGCGCAGTACGAGACCACCAAGCCTTAGGTTCACTTCGGATTGTTATAACATTGCCAAAGCGTTCAAGTTTTAGCTTATCGCCACTATCTAACAATTCATAATCGCTCGATGGGGCAGAGAGAATTTCAATTTTATCCATTGACTAATGTTATTGCATCTTTGAGATTAATTTTTTGCTCATAGATAGCCTTACCAACTATAACACCATCGAGGTTAATATATTGTTTGTCTAATTCTAAAAGCTTTTGAATGTCAATAATTGATGCAACACCTCCAGAGGCAATCAAATTTGCATCGTATTTAGTCAAAGTTTCTAGCATTTGTTTTTGAGCTAGAATATTTACACCCGAAAGCATACCATCGGTATCTATATCAGTATATATAAATGTTTTTACTCCGCCTTTGGCTAATTTTGATGCTAAATCAAGTGCAGATGTTTGTGAAACTTCTACCCAACCTTTAATGGCAACCATTCCGCCTTTGGCATCAATACCAACTGCTATTTTTTCTCCATATTTTTGAGCCAGTTCGATTGCAAATTCGGGATTAGTACATGCTTTTGTGCCAATGATTGCACGAGACACTCCAGCATTAAATGCAGCCTTTACTGCGTTTTCGTCTCGCATACCGCCACCGAGTTCTACAAACATTCCAAGCTCAGCTATTGCTGAAATTGTTTTTAGATTTATCATTTGTCCCTCAAATGCGCCATCTAAATCAACAACGTGGATAGTTTTAGAGCCGGCATCTACAAAAGCTTTTGCTGCATCAACTGGATTTTCAAAGTAAACAGTTTTATCGTCTGCAGCACCCTTGCGCAGACGCACACATTTACCATCTTTTATGTCTACTGCTGGATAAATTTTCATATTAATTTTCTACAACAATTCTAAATCCTAAAATTCTATTTCTTGTTTTAAAATCAACTTTCTTTTTTGCTAAATCTAAAATGGCGTCGGTTGTTGTCTGAGCACTTCCACCCATAACCATAATAGAATCATTTAAATCCTTAGATATAACAAATTCTTCAACGTTGCCAATTAAGTCGTAAAAGCCTTTGTCATTCATTTTTTTTGTGGCAATTTTATGAGTATGTGAATTGCTATTTGAATTATTCCACGAAATATCATTTATGTTTGCATAACGTAATGAACCTATTGCCGAAGTAAAATCTTCTTCTGAAGGTACCGATACTTTTGATGATAGCAACCAAGATAATCTTGAACAAAAACGTTCAACATCGTCGTACGAAACAGAATCTATTGGGTTATCATCATCGAGATATCTACTAGGATTTTCTTTCATTACCAACTTATACAATTTTTGCGATACTTCAGTCTTTAGCATTTTCTTTCCATTAATTGGAATGAGATTGCTAAGTACCAAGTTTTGAATTGTTGTTATATCGCGAATCATAAAGCTTATGTAACGCAATTTCAAAATAATATCTTGAGATAACAAATCGCTATGAGGATAATCAGTTTTGAATTGTTCTACTTTGCTCAAGAGATTAGAAGAAATTTCTGCAATAGCATTTATATCGCTATTTTTAATTGCAACCGACAACTTTTTTTCTTGTTCTTTGATAGTATTTGCGTAATCCCAGCTGTATGCGTTATTCTTATTTTTTTCCAATTTAGCAAGATTTTCGTCTGATGCGTGTCTACTATGTGGATACGTCTTATTTATAGTACGTTGAAGTTCTACTGCATCGCCATACGCTTCAGCTGCAACAGGGAAGTTATTTTGTTGTTTAGCGTCTTCAGCTTTTTTTATAGCGTCTTCAAGCTTTATAAACAGAGTTGCACTTTTTAGCGACTCTAATTCTATGTCTAGCGACTGAAGTCTAGAAAAATCTGTATAAGATGAATTTGGGAATTCAGAATTAATTTTTGTTAGATATGTTATAGCTTTCCCGAATTCTTCACGAGCTTTGTTCCAATCCTTAGTTTCGATTGCATCTCGTGCTTTCTTTTCAGCTTCAACGCTTTTTAAATAGATAGGACGTGCACGCAATGCTTTTGCATCGTTGTCGAATTTCAACGCTCTATGAACATTTCTATATTTAGACAGCGCGTAGTCTATATTTATTTTATTTTGCATCGTATACGCTTCTGTCAAATATTTTTCAGCCTCAACAATATTATTTTTCTCTTCAGCGTCTTTTGCTTTTTGTTCAAGAGAATCTACTATTTCTGAGATTGGTTTTGCTTCTATATTTTGGAGCCTTTTCCTTAATTTTATGAGACGTTCAGCGGGGGCTCTATCGCGAGTTATAGCTCTATCGATGTACACTTCTTGCAATCTTATAGATTTACGTAAAATTGCAACAGTTTCTTCGGTTAAGCCTTTCTGAGTCGCCATTTGTTCGAATTCTTTTTCAAGCTTTTCTGATTCAAGCAATATAGCGGAATTTTCCTTATCTGTTCCCACATACATAAAAGAATCATCTTCTATTGGACTAGGGGAAAATAAAGTCAAAACATAAAAGCTACCAATCACCAATATGGCAGCTACCAATACTAATATAATTTTTCCAAAATTCATAAACACGCCCATATTGACAAATCACTAAAACAATGTCAAAACCTAAAAATATCAACTTGTTCTTTTTCTGTCTTTTGTTGAAGTTTTTTTTGTCAATGGGCTTGACTTATTAGAGGTTGTTGCTTACATTTATAACGTTTGTTTTAAAAATGTATATTAAGTTAAGAAAATGAAAAACATTCTATTTACTCTGACTATTTTATTTTCAGCGGTTTCGCTTTTTGCCGCACGTTATTATGTTACTCCATCTGGAAAAGATACAAATAGCGGGAAAACATGGCATGTTTCTTTTGCCAGTGTGCAAGCAGCAATAGATGCAGCTGCCAAGGATGCTACATTGGAATCTCCTGGTGAAGTTTGGATTGCCAAAGGTACATATAAAAATGGTTCTCCTTTGCGAATGAAGATGCATGTGAAAATCTATGGAGGTTTTCGTGGAAATGAAATGTTGTTAAAGCAACGCGTTCCAGGCAACGAAACCATATTAGATGGGGAGAATAAGTATCAGGTTATTGTAAACGATTATACTAAAGAATTTGAAGCATATAAGGAATACGAAGAGCTTATATCTAAGAAAGATGAAGAATCAGAAGGCGAGACTGAAGAAATTCCAGAAGTAAAACGTTTGATATTAACAGAAACATCGCTGTTAGATTCTGTTACAATTGCCAATGCAAAAGGGTCATTAGGTGGAGGTATCTATAATAAGTACGCATCTCCAACAATTTCGAATTGTACATTTAGAGATAATGAAGCAACATCAAAAGGTGGTGCCATAGCAAATGAAGGATCAAATCTAAAAGTTTTGGCATGTAC
The DNA here is from genome assembly GCA_017623955.1 of Opitutales bacterium. The sequence goes on along the minus strand of JAGAOA010000250.1, from coordinate 1,227 downwards.
ATTTGTAAATAATAAATCGGATATAGGAGGTGCAATATACAATGGCAAAGGCACATCAATGAACTCTGAAGATTACAGAGACTCGCCACCAGTATTTACAAATTGTACATTTTATGCTAATACGGCTGGAACTAATGGAGGTGCTGTTGCCAGTGATGAAGAGACATCTGAACCTGAATATATTAATTGTACATTTACAAATAATGTTGCTAAGTCAAAAGGCGGTGCAATATATAAATCGGAACTTTCTATTTTTACACTTACAAATTGTATTATTTGGAATAACACAGCCAAAACAGACAATGAGTTTTCTGGTATAGGAGATAATGTAACGCTGAAGTCTTGCGTAATAAAAGATTATGTCGGTTCCAATATGAATGTCATAACTACTGATCCAAAACTTCAAGGATTGGCAGATAATGGAGGTATGGTTCAAACTGTAGCATTGGGAACCGGTAGTTCAGCTATTTATGCTGGTCAGATTGTAGAAGGCGTGGAATCAGACGCTCGTGATATGGGGCGTTCTCAGGATACTCCGACAATTGGTGCGAATGAATATGTAGTACGTCCAGATATTGTAGTCGAGCCATTGCCATTTAAAGCTAGTGAAGGAGATTCTAGAGAGCTAGTAGTGTCTGTAACTGGTGGTGGAAAAATGACATACAAATGGTATTATAATGGTAAATTTATAAGGAATTCGGATAGTGCAGTATTGCTCATCGATAATATTCGAGCTTCTAATGCAGGTACGTATTATTGTGTAATTACAAATCCAATGGGTACAGTTCAATCGAAAACAGTCCAAGTTAGGGTTTCAAAGTATACAGGAATTTGCTATGTAGTTGAAGGTGGAAGTGGAGATATGGATGGTACATCTTGGGAAAACGCTTTTGCAAAAGTTCAACCAGCTATAAATGTTGCACATAATATGGGTGGTGGAGAAGTTTGGATAGCTCAAGGTACGTACAAATATGGTTCGGCGATGACTATGAAAAATAATGTCGCCATCTATGGCGGTTTTACTGGAACAGAAACAAGTAATAGTCAACGAGATTCTAAAAATGAAACCATATTAGATGGTGAAAATTCTTATCAAGTTTTCGTTAATGACTATACAAATGTATCTAATGATAAATCTAAAGTTTTAACAGAATCGGCAGTTTTGGATACCGTTACTATAGCTAATGGTTCAGGACAATTTGGTGGTGGTATCTATAATAAATGGGC
>JAGAOA010000249.1 GCA_017623955.1 Opitutales bacterium | reverse complement strand
CCGTTGAGAGCCATACCACCAATACCACCTACACCAACAAAAGCAACATTGATCTTTTCGTTTGCCGACTTTTTCGATTGTGCAATCGAGAAACGTGGAAGAACAAAAGTAGCTGCAGCTGCAGTAGATGTTGTTTTTATGAATTTTCTTCTGTCCATTTTTTTGATAATTTTCTATTTTAAGTTAATGATAGATTAATCACAAAATAGGTTACAATTCATATATTTTGTGTCAATCTAAAAAACAACAATAATAGATTGTTTACACAAAAAAAAGAAACTATTATACAATATTTTTGTATTGAAAAGATGTGTCGATACGTTAAGAATGGAGTGCTTATTTTTATTCAAAAATTTCTGCCCTAAATAATAAAGTATATGAATTCTAGAAAAAAAGCACTTGCAAGAATAAACGCAGTCTCGCACGACTACCCAAATCTAGCAAAACCATATAACATTGATACGGAATATGGCACAGATTCTTTCAGCATAAAAGCTATGGAAGATTATCTGTCGAAACCTATCTACAAAAAGCTTCTTGAAACTATTGAAAAAGGCGTTCAGCTTGATCCAGCAGTGGCAGATGACGTAGCGCATGCTATGAAAATTTGGGCTATGCAAAAAGGTGCTACCCACTACACACATTGGTTTTTTCCTCTAACTGGTACTAGTGCAGAAAAGCACGATTCTTTCATAGATCCAATACCTGAAGGTAAAGCTATTACTAGATTCTCTGGAAAAAATTTGATTATGGGTGAACCAGACGCTTCCAGCTTTCCATCTGGTGGACTTCGTTCTACATTTGAGGCTAGAGGCTATACAGCTTGGGACCCTACAAGCCCTGCATACATAAAACGAGTTGGCGGTGTTGCAACATTGTGCATCCCTACTCTCTTCTTGTCGTATACGGGCGAAGTTCTCGATAAAAAAACACCTTTATTGCGTTCAATTCAAGTATTGAGCAAACAAGCAATACGTTTGGCAAGATGTTTCGGTATAGAAGATACATCTGTATCAGTAACACTGGGTGCTGAACAAGAATACTTCTTGATTGATAGAAATCTTTATACATTGCGTCCAGATTTACTTGAAGCTGGCAGAACTTTATTTGGTGCACCACCTCAAAAGCATCAACAGTTAGAAGACCATTATTTTGGACAAATAAAACCTAGAATTCTCAACTTTATGCACGAAGTCGATTTGGAACTTTGGAAAGTTGGAATTCCAGCAAAAACTCGACATAATGAAGTAGCTCCTGCTCAATTTGAAATTGCACCGGTCTTTGAAGAACTCAATTTAGCAACAGACCATAACATAATGCTTATGGAAATTCTACGCAACACTGCTGAAAAACATGGGTTGACTTGTCTGTTGCACGAAAAACCATTTTCTGGGGTAAATGGTTCTGGTAAACACAATAACTGGTCAGTTTCTGTCGGGAAACGCAATTTGCTAAATCCAGGATCTAATCCTCACGAAAATGCACTATTTTTGACAACATTATGTGCTGTCATTATGGCAGTAGATAAGCATGCTGATATACTTCGTTCATCGACTGCAAGTGCTGGTAATGATCATCGTCTAGGTGCAAACGAAGCACCTCCTGCGATAATATCAATATTCTTGGGAGATCAGTTAGCCGATATTATAAATCAAATTGAAATTGGTGGTGCCAAAACTTCTAAACGTGCAAAGCAAATCAAGATTGGTGTAAATCAACTTCCGCCTCTATCTTGTGATGCTACTGATAGAAATAGAACTAGTCCATTTGCTTTTACTGGCAATAAATTTGAATTTAGAGCTCCAGGGTCTTCGCAATCTTGTTCTAGTCCAAACGTAATTCTAAATACAATGGTAGCAGAAGCATTTGATGAAATTGCTACAAAACTTGAAAAGCTATCAAAGGCAAATTTCAACAAAGGACTACAAAAAATTCTTCAAGACATAGTAAAAAAGCACAAGCGTGTTATATTCAACGGAGATGGATATAACGACTCTTGGACTAAAGAAGCATTGAAGCGAAAACTTCCAAACTTAGTAACAACACCTGAGGCCTTAAAACCACTAATTAATCCCAAGAATATAGCTCTATTTGAAAAATATGGAGTTTACAAAGAAAGTGAATTGCGTTCTAGATACGAAGTCTTCATGGAAGAATACGAAAAGAAAATTCAGATTGAAACATCGTTGACACTTCAAATAGCAAAGACTATGATACTACCAGCTGTTGTAAAATACATCAAACAACTAGGTGACGCATCAGATGCATTTGTATCAGCTAAGTGTACAAATCCTATTGCACCAGAGATTAAAAAATTATCTGCAATGATTGCTAGCTTTACATCGGCTATACAGAAATTGGAAGAAATTTTGAAAAAACGTTCTACTCCAGCAAAACAAATAGAAGCGATGAATAAAGTTCGCGAAACTGCCGATGCTCTTGAAAACGAGGTAGATGATGAACTTTGGCCTCTACCAAAGTACTCCGAAATGTTATTTGCATATTGAGCAACATTTAGTTCTATATGAAAACAACTCCAGAATGTCCATTTTTGCCATTGCATCCATCTTATATGTTGCGAGACGACGCTTTCTTTATGAAGCTTGCATATAATCAAGCTTTGAAAGCATGGAAAGAGGGTGAAGTTCCCGTAGGTGCTGTAATTGAGTATGGAGGAGAAGTTATTGCTCAAGCTCATAATATGGTTGAACAAACAAAAGATCCAACCGCGCACGCAGAAATTTTAGCAATAACACAAGCATCATCAAAACCAGAAGATTGGCGTTTAAACGACGCAACAATTTATGTAACAAAAGAACCTTGTCCTATGTGTTCTGGAGCATGTATAATGGCAAGAATATCAAGAGTTGTATACGCTACTAAAGATGTAAAAATGGGATTTCTAGGAGGTGCATTACAAGTGCATACAGTTCCGACATTAAATCATCATTTGCAAGTAACAACTGGAATTTTAGAAGAAGAATGTACAGAAATGATAAAAACATTCTTCGCCTTAAAACGAGAATTTGAATCAAATATAAATGATTAAAATATCACCAAAAGAACTAATGATTTTTCATTCAACTAGATAAAGATTGACAAGTTATGAAAACACTATCATTGTAAAGTTTTTTAAAAATCAAATATAATACAATAAAACAATAACAACAATCTTACAATAAGCTAATGGCAGACAGCGTAGTAGAAGTCGAAGGCAAAGTTATATCGGTTCTCCCTGGAACTATGTTCAGGGTTGAAATAGCAAACGGGCATCAGGTGTTGGCTCATATATCGGGCAAACTCCGCAAAAACTTCATCAAACTAACAGTGGGCGACAGAGTTAAAATGGAAATGACTCCACAAGATTTGGGTAAGGCACGTATCGTTTATAGAATGAAGAATGTAGAAACACCTCGAGCTACCCCAATTCGTAGTTTTGGACCTCGTCACAAGTAATCTTTTTATAAAGTTTAAAATGAAGACTGGAAAGGTAAAGTTAATTTTTATACTTTCAGTCTTTTTTTTGTGTGCAGTAGTAATTGCTAGTTTAAGTGTTGGAAGTGTAGATATTAGTATACCTAAAATAGTTTCTATTCTACTAGGACAAGATTGCGGAAATTATAGTGTAATAATAAAAGAATTACGACTCCCAAGAATAACTGCTGCTTTGATAACAGGCATAAGTTTGTCGTTAGCTGGTTGTGGACTCCAAAGTATATTCCGTAATCCGCTTGCCGAACCGTCTATTACTGGAGTTTCCGCTGGAGCTAGCTTAGGTGCGGTTATAGCTATTATGTTTTTTAATACAACATTTGCACTTGAAGTATCAGCGTTTGTATTTGCATTAATTTCTAGTATTGCAGTCTGCAAAATTGGGAGCGAAGGTGGTAAAGTAAATCCATCATCTACCATTTTAGCGGGAGTAGCTATTAATGCACTATGTGGAGCATTTGTAGGATTATTTATGTATACTACTCGCGATACAGGATT
>JAGAOA010000248.1 GCA_017623955.1 Opitutales bacterium | reverse complement strand
ATTAGCTTAGACATTCCAAAATTCAGCGATTTTACCCTTATTATTATCGCTCAACTCTTTTTTATTGCTTTGTTTGGATTTGGTTTTTGGAAATACCATAAAAATAACAATGCTTTAAAATTGATAAACGAAGAACAAAGCAAAAAAATATCTGAGCTCGAAAAAAGTTTAGGTTCCTATCAAACGTCATACAAAATGCTTAATGAACAACTAAATTCCCAAATATATAAAAATGAGTTGTTAGTACAGTTGTTATTCAACCAAAATTTAGAAAAAAAGGAAAATGAGGAGTAGCCTACAATGAGTACTGAAATGAGAATTATAAAAATTTTAGACGAATTTACCGTTGTAATTAACGCTGGTTTTGCCGACAACATCAATACCGGTACAATATTACAAGTTTATTCCGTAGGCGAGCCATTGGTTGACCCTGTGACCAATGAATCTCTTGGCACCTTGGACAATATCAAAGCCGAGATAACTGTAACAGAAGCATCAGAACATGTTGCAAAATGCGTTAATAGAAGCAAAACAAATTTTATTGAAGTAGCTATGTTACGTGATAGGCCAAGTTTGCAGTCTGCACTAGAATTGCTTTCAAGTAGCAATAAACCACTCAATGTCGACCCCACTCAAATAACCAGAGCAGAACCAGCAGATAAAACAATACATATTGGTGATTTAGTTAGAGTACTTCCTTCACGTATAAATAAAAAAGCACCGCAGGAGCGGTGCGAGTAATAAATACTATACTAATGACTATCAGGAGGTAGCTATGGACTCCATATTGACACCATCTGCAATTGAAACAGCAACAACAATAGCGCAAAATGCGGCACCGATAGCTCAAATAGCAACAGAAAACATTTCCTCTGCCGGCACAGCTCTTATCGCTGCATTGTCTGGCGGTGCTTCTGCAGCACTAACACGTAGCTTTGAAGGTCCTTTCAAGATGTTAGACGATTTGTGGTTTGAATATTTCGGCCACAAAACTGCATTGAGAAGAAGTAGACGCGAGGTCGAAAACGAAGTTGCCACAGAAACTTATAGGCAAGAAATTCAATCAGCACTTGAAAAAATACCTGAAGAAAACAGGATAGAACCGAAACGTTGCGTTGTTGGTCCTGCTATGGAAGCTTCTAAACACTTCGTCGATGAACCAGAACTCAGAAAAATGTTCGTCAATCTTATAGCTGCTGCTTCCGATTCTAGAAAATACATGAATGCTCATCCGAGATTCACTACCATCATTCAAAGCCTCTCCCCTTTCGAAGGACAACTTATTAAAGAAACTAATATATTGCGTATGAATTCACCATGTTGCAGCATTAGATTTCAACAAAACAACACTCCTGCTCAAAACACAGATATTTTTTCATCCATTAGTGAAGGCTTCGAAGTTCTTTCTCATTTTATTGCATTCGACAATAGACCCTTTAATAAAGAGGAGATTAACCTCTACTCTATTGCTGTTGAGAACTTATTACATTTTGAATTAGCAATGGTACCTAATATGTATACACTAACCAACAATACACGATATGATATATACCGTAACCTTCAACCTTTACAAGAATTTTTATCTGATTTAGAACGCGATTTAAGAACCAATGACCGTCAAAATTACTCTTGCTCACTAATAAAGCAAACTTTAATCCCAACCAGCTTTGGAAAATTGTTTTATGAAGTATGTGTAGCTGAGAAATAGTTATATTTTGTTTTCTCTAATCTGCTTCTCTATTTTATCCTTACCAATAACACTCTCTATGAAAACAATACGCTTACTAAATTCCAATTTATCGTCATAATAATAGCTAACTAGTTGTTTAAGTGTTTTGTTAAGAATAAAACCTGTTATCAACATTGTGATTATGCTATTAAGTAATACGAGACCCAATATTTCTAAAATATCCATCATTTACTCCTCTTCCTATAAATCCCTTTACTGTTATTCTATATTTATTTCACATTGTAAGCAACATAGGGACAATTATCCTCACTTAAAACAAAAAATTACCGCTGCTTTTTTGCAGCGGTAATATATTTACTATTTCTACCAAACACCAGTTCTTTGATGTGAAAGGTGGTTTTAATATGACGATTTATAAAGACGAAGCAAAAGGAACGTGGTACTGCCAGTTCTGGTACAAGGCATGGGACGGCACGACAAAGCACAAAGTCAAGCGTGGTTTCGTACGAAAAAAAGATGCAGAAAAATGGGAAGCCAAGTTTCGTGAGCTTGCCGGAGTTACCAAGCTATCCATGGATAAACTCATAACTGAATTTTTAGAGGAAGTTAATACTAAGGTGGTCCTTGGGCAAATCAAAGAGTCAACATACGTTACCAAGATGAACTACATCGACTACTACATCAGAGATTATTTTTCCAAGGTAATCGATGTTTCGCTCGTCAAACCTAAAGACGTAAACAACTGGCTGAAGAAGATTAGCGTTTTTAAGCCAAAAGAACTGAAGCCAGGTTCCCGGTACTACGAGGACGGAAAGCCTGTCAAGCAGCGCCTAAGTTCCAGCACACTGAACGGCGCAAAGATAGTATTAAGTCAGCTCTTTAAATTTGCTATGAGCAACTACGGCCTTCCGGAAAATCCAGTCGACAAGGTGGAAAGTGTCAAGCCGTTCAGCAACGATCGTCGCGCGAAGTATTGGACTCTTGAACAGTACAACAAGTTTCATGACAGTATAACCAATCCAACATATCAAATCTATTTCAATCTCCTTTACTGGGCAGGCTTGCGCATTGGCGAAGTAGGAGCACTCACGCCTTCTGACATCAAGCCGTACAAGCTGACCATTACCAAGGGCATAATGAAACTCAAGTACAAAAATGACAAGGTCAGCACGCCCAAAACCAAAACGTCAATCCGTGAAGTCGAAATCCCCCGCTTCCTGTTCTTCCAGCTACAAGACTACATCAGTAAGCTTTACGGAATTCGTCCCAAGGATAGAATATTCGACGTGAACGAGCAGACGATTAGAGGCTTCCTCAACACGCAGGCTGCCAAGCTGGAACTGCCAAGGATATCCCCGCACATTCTCCGTCACAGCTACGCCTCTACCCTCTACAACCTATCCAAAGACATAACAGTCGTAGCCAAGCAGATTGGTCATAAGGACGCTTCCATTACGCTCAAATATTATTCCCACATGCTGCCAACAGAGGACCGAAAAGCAATCGATTTACTCGAAAGCTCAAACAAAAACGCCGATGATGAAACGATTGACATCATCGACGTTGAACTCAACTAAAAATTTTTTCAAAAATTTTCTTAATGTTTTTGAACTCAAATTGAACTCACGGGGCAAAATGAAAACCCGAAACTCCGCTCTGTGACTGGAGTTTCGGGTTTTTATTATTTAATTTGAGCCATTACTTCTGCAGCGAAGTCTTCTTGTTTCTTTTCGATACCTTCGCCCAATTGGAAGCGGGTGAATTCGGTTACGGAAGCGCCAGCAGCAGCTACCAATTTACCAACGGTTTGATCCGGGTCT
>JAGAOA010000021.1 GCA_017623955.1 Opitutales bacterium | reverse complement strand
TGAAAGCAAAACAAAAAGGTTTTAAAAAGTTGTTTTCGTTGAGTACAAAAAGTGCACCATTCTTTACTTCGGCGTGTGGTTTTACAGAAGTCTCGCCCGATGAATTGCCTAATAACCGACTTCAAAAGTACAAGGCCTCAGGTAGAAATTCAAAAGTATTTCTAATTGTAAATAGTTAAATAAAAGAAAATAATCTAGATAAAAGCTTCTAGTTCTAGTTGATTTACGTATTGAGATGTTCGCATTAACTCTCTTAAAATATCGGGTTTCGATGTACTTCTCATAGCATCAGATATTGAAATGATGTTTCTTTCAACTAGGCGACATAGGTTTTCTTCCATTGAAATCATACCATCTTTTACTCCTGTTTGAAGCTCATTGTAAATTAGTGGAAGTTTGTCTTCTCGAATTAAATTGCGGACAGCTGGTGTTACTTTTAAAAATTCAAAACTTGCTATTAAGCCACCTGAAATTCTTTGTAATAAGGTTTGTGATACAACGCCAATTAGCTGGGATGATATCATAGAACGCATGTGTTGTTGTTCGTCGGTTGTTGCCATACTTAGAATTCTATCAATGGTGGATATTGAATTTCGTGTGTGTAGTGTTGACATTACTAAGTGTCCAGTTTCAGCCAATTCAATAGCTACTTTGATTATTGCATAATCTCGCATTTCTCCAATTAGTATGATGTCGGCATTTTCACGTACTGCCGAACGTAAAGCACTTGCATAGTTGTTTGTATGTGTTATTATTTCTCTTTGAGAAAAAATACTTCGTTTGTTTTCAAAAACGTATTCTATTGGGTCTTCAATGGTTAGAACGTGTTTTTGCGTTGTGTTGTTTATAACATCTAGTAAAGATGCTAAAGTTGTAGTTTTGCCGGAGCCACTTATGCCTGTAACAAGAAATAATCCACTTTGTCGGCGAATGCAGTCTATGGCTTGTGTTGGTAAGCCAATTTGCTCGGCGGTCATTCTATTTTTAGGTATTAGACGCAATGCAAATTCAAGTCCATTAATACTTGTGAAAATATTTGCTCTTATTCTTGTATTGCCAAGTGAATTAAAAGCACAATCTATATCTATGCAGTTTTGAATGTTTTTGTTATATCTATCTCGAACACTTTGAGGAAATTTCTCTAAAATCTGTTCTAATAATGCGTATGCCGATGGAATTAGAATTTCTGTGCAGGGGATAATTTTACGATTTATTCTAAAATGCGCATGTTGAGCTTGTGCAATTATAATATCTGTTGCACCTTTGTTTTCTGCGAAACCAATTAATTGTTCAAGTTCATTCATATTCTTATAGGGTATGGGGGGTTAGTTTTAAAATTATTTGAGATGGCTTTCCTTTAGATTTTTTTCCAAGTCGCTTAAGTACTTCAAAGTTTTCAAATATGTCTTTATTTAACTCGTATTCTGCGGGGGCTTCCAATACGATTAGAGTTTCAATAGATGCGTGGGCTTTTAATAGAGATGCTAACTTTTGCTCAAAATCAGTGTTGTTTAAAAGAGCGTATGGTGGGTCTGCAAAAATTATATCATATTTATCGTCAGACAAATATTTGGAGCTTTTAAAACAGTCTGCAAAAATGACCGAGATTTTTGCATCTACAAGCTTTGTAATGGCTGAAACATTTGTCTTTAAAATTTTAAATGCTTGTGTGCCGTTCTCTACTAAAGTAATATCACTAGCACCGCGACTTGCCGCTTCTAGTCCGTAAGAGCCAGTTCCTGCAAATATATCTAGAACTTTTGCGTTTTCTACTAAATCTCCAAGCGAAGAAAACACAGCTAAACGTGCTGCATCTGTTGCAGGTCTAGTAGCATCACCTTTAGGCGAATTCAGTAAAATTCCTCTTGCATATCCAGCAGTTATTCTCATAGTTTTATATGATATGAGGATTTTGCCGATTTTGTCAACATTTCTGCTATTAGTATGTACTGTAATAGCAAAAGGATTTCCTACAAATACGTTTTCTTTTTTTGTGGAAAATGATATGTATTTATCGGATAGATACTATACAAATGGAATGAAATTTCAATATACCAATCAAGGCGATAACTATTATACAAATGCGTTACAATTTGCTTTGCTAGATTTGTTTGTATCAGATAAAGGAAATAGTAATAAACGTTTTCAGAGTTTGTCGTTTGGGCAGAGTATGTTTGTTCCTTATGAAATAGAAGAAACTATTCCACCTAAGACGGAGAGACCTTATGCTGGTTGGTTGTATTTTAATTCGGCATCGCATATCGTAAGTGAGACATCATTAGACTCTCTAGCTATCACTATGGGGATAGTTGGTCGACATTCTTATGCAGGCGATATTCAGCGTTGGTGGCACGATACATGGGATTTTGATACTCCGTTAGGTTGGGATAATCAACTTGAAGACGAATTTGGTTTTGTTGTATCGTACAAACATGCAGAGCGTGTTTTTAGAATGCATTGTGCTAATTCTTTAGAAGTAGATGTTGTTGTTTCGGCTAGTACAGATTTAGGAAATGTTATCACGCAAGGCGTTTTATCTGGATTTATCCGTTTAGGATACAATCTTCCATGGACTTTTGATTTTCGTCGTATAGATTATACTTCATCTAGTGATGTGGCTTGTAAATCGTCTTCAGAATCGTGGCATTTGTTTTTTCAGGCTGGGGCTAATGCTAGGTTTGTTGCTTACGATATAACTTTAGATGGAAGCGTTTTTGCCGACAGTGAATATGGGGTAAATTCAAAATGGTTTGTTTGTGAACCTATGGGGGCGATAAGTTTGCGTGTAAGAAATTTTCAGATAGATTTCACTATGACTTACAGAACTAAAGAATTTACAACACAACGCGATGATTATCATATGTTCTGGTCGAGTGTTTTTAAGTATAACTTTTAAATAAATTAAATAATTATGAATATAAAATCATTGTTTTTTGATAATCCACATCGAAAAAAAATTTATATTGAAGCCAATAACGGAATAAAAGTTGGTTTTACCGAAGTAGAACTAACTCCAACTCAAAATTCAGATGGAACGTGTACTCCTAACAAACCAGTGCGCTTGTATGATACAACAGGTGCGTGGTCTGATGCTGATTTTCATTGTGACGTATCTAAAGGCTTACCACGAAGAAGGGAACATTACATAGATAGGATTAGATCCTTCGATGTTGTTTCTGTCGTAGAACCTTCCGATAAAATTCCATTTTCAGCACGAAAAGTTAAACGTCTGAAAAATGGCGAAACTCAGATGTATTATGCTCGTAGAGGTATCATAACACCAGAAATGGTTTATGTTGCGTATCGAGAAAATATGGCTAATGCAAACGATATATCTGGAAAGATGTCGGCAAATGCTCCTCGCAATAGTTTGTTTATTCAGCACAAGGGTTTTAAAGATGCTTTTTCTTCAAATCAAAGAGAAATAACGCCCGAGTTTGTTATGCAGGAAGTTGCTAGAGGTCGTGCAATAATTCCAGCAAATATAAATCATCCAGAACTTGAACCTGCAATTATCGGTAGAAATTTCTTGGTAAAGATTAACACGAATATCGGAAATAGCTCGATGGCATCGTCAATTTCAGAAGAAGTTGAAAAAATGTTGTGGGCTGTTAAGTGGGGATCAGATACTCTTATGGACTTGTCCACAGGAGCAGATATTCATGCTACACGCGAATGGATTATAAGAAATTGTCCAACGCCTGTTGGAACAGTTCCGTTGTATCAAGCATTGGAAAAAGTTGGTGGGATTGCCGAAGAATTGAATTGGGATATCTATCGAGATGTCTTGATTGAACAGGCGGAACAAGGTGTTGATTATTTTACAATTCATGCTGGTGTTTTGCGTGAGTTTATTCCTATTGCAGCAAAACGAATGGCTGGAATTGCTTCGCGTGGTGGTTCTATTATGGCAAAGTGGTGCTTGGCTCATAATCAAGAAAATTTCCTCTACACACATTGGGACGAAATTTGCGAAATTATGGCTGCATACGATGTTTCTTTCTCTATTGGAGATGGTCTTCGTCCTGGGGCGATTGCAGATGCAAATGATGACGCTCAGTTTGGTGAGTTAAAAGTACAGGGTGATTTGTGTCGTAGAGCTTGGGATTTTAATGTTCAAGTTATGTGCGAAGGTCCTGGACACGTTCCAATTCAAATGATTGGTCAAAATATGCAAAATCAATTAGATTGGTGCAACGAAGCTCCTTTTTATACATTGGGACCTCTCGTAACAGATATTGCTGCTGGATACGACCACATTACCGCAGCTATTGGTGCATCTGTAATTGGTTGGGGTGGAACAGCTATGTTGTGTTATGTAACGCCAAAAGAACATTTAGGTTTGCCAGAAAAAGATGATGTTCGAGAAGGTGTTGTTACTTTTAAGCTTGCAGCACACGCTGTCGATTTGGCGAAGGGGCATCCTGCTGCACAGTATAGAGATAACGCTATGAGTCTAGCAAGGGCGGAATTTAGATGGCTCGACCAAATAAACTTATCTCTTGATCCAGAGAGAGCCGCAGAATTTAGACGACGTAATGACAAAGATTTTTCTATTGAAAATTCAACACATCATCACTGTTCTATGTGTGGACCAAAATTTTGTTCTATGCGCGTATCAAAAGAAATAAGAGAAATGTTCAATAAGTAATGGAAAACGAATTTACAAAAGCTCAAGAATTATTTTTAAAGGGATACAACTGTGCTCAGTCGGTATTTGCTTCTAATGCAACTCGTTTCGGAATGGACGAAGAAACTGCATTGAAAGTTTCTATGGGACTTGGTGGTGGCGTTGGTCGTTTACGCGAAGTTTGCGGAGCATTTAGTGCGTGTGCAATGCTTGTTGGCTTGATGGAATCATCAACCGCTGCCGATAAAAAACGCAAAGAGGCTGTATATGTTTTTGTTCAAAAATTGGCTGAAGAATTTAGAGCTGAAAATGGTTCTATTATTTGTAGAGACATTTTGAAACTTCAAGAAAACGATAAACTTCTTCCCAAGCCAGATGAACGCGATAGTCATTATTATGCAACGCGTCCTTGTTTGCGAGTTGTAGGTATTGCTGACAAAATTATAAATAGGGTATTCCCTATCAATGAGTAATTATTTAAAGCCAGCTTGAAGGTGTGTTATACACAACATCGTATTTTGCACCTACATTTTTTAGATTGACAAAACTATTCGATAAATTTGAGGTAGCATTGTCGATTTCGTTGCTCAAATTCTGCCATTGTTGCTTTAGTTTTACTACTGAAGCAGTTGGCGAGCTTTGATAATTTTTTATAAATTCATCTAAATCTCTATCAGCTTTTTTAAGATTTTCAGCATACATTTTTTTCTCTATATCAGCAAAGCCTCGCCATGCAGCTATGTATTGATTGTATGCGTCAATGAAATCTTTTGGACATCCAATTAAATTTGCCGAGCTTAGTTTTGCAACAATGGCAGATGGAGAATTAGAGTTGTCTAGTGTGCCTCTATTGAACATATACACACCTTCTATTGAAGTCGATTCAGGTGATGATAATTGGCTTTGACAACCACATAGTAGGCTTGTTAGTATTGTGATTATTATAAAAATTTTATTTTTTGTTTTCATGATTTTTTATATCGTAAAAAGGATAATTGGTTTAATTAAAAAATATATTTTATCTTGACCCAATAATGCTAAGAGCATATACGTTTGTGTATGAAAAAGCTTTTTTGTTTATACTTTTTAATATGTGGGATGGGGTCAATCTTCGCTGCATCGTTATACGATAAGGTAACAGTTATTACAAAAACTATTGATGACAAAGAAGAGACATCAGTTCAAATGTTGCAAAAGCAACCCGATGGTGCGTATCGTTTTCAAATTCCGATAAAAAATCTAACTCGCGATATATTTTCAATAGATATTATTGGTGAGTTTGCAAAAGCCAAGATAGGTGAGGAGGGATACTTTATTATGCCTCCAAACAGTATTGGTTCGTTTGTTCATGAGAGCGGAATATATCATCAACGCAGAATGGGCTTGCCAATTTTTGGTATGAAAAACCCAAGAACAACGTGGGTTGCAATAGTAAAGGGATTGCGTTTTGAGTTTGAAGGACGCGTCGAAGTAAAAAATGGCAATTACGTTCAGTTTCCACGTTTTTTGATTAAAGGTATCGAGTTTGCTCCATACGAAGATTTGATTGTCGATTTTTATGAACTCAAAGGCGATGATGCCAACTATTGCGGAATGGGTAAAACATATCGCAAATATCAACTTGAGCGTGGCGAAGTGAAGCCAATCAAAGAACGTATCAAGACAAGTCCAAGTTTGAAATTTACGACAGAATCAATTTTTATGCGTATAAAGCATGGTACAAAGCGTCGCGACCACCGTTATCCTACGCAAACTTTAGAAAACGAACCATTTATTCCTATTTCAATGGACTTTCAAGGTTTTATGGACAAAATGCAAGAAATTTACGATAGAGGTATGCGTAAAGTTGAAATGTGTTTTGTTGGTTGGAATATTGGTGGTTTTGACGGTCGTTTTCCTGATTTATTCCCTCCAGAGCCAAAGTATGGTGGCGAAGCAAAGATGAAAGAAGCTATCGCAATGGGTAAGCGTTTGGGCTTTCAAATGACAAATCACGTTTGCAATACCGACTTCTATCGAATTGCAAAGCGTTTCGATGAATATGCAATATCAAAAACAGAAGAAGGCAATATGCGTAAGTATGCGTTTATGTCGGGTGGACAAGCGTATAATCCTTGTTTCCAAGTCGTTTGTGATAGATATGTCGACGAAGACTATGAAGGCTTGAATAAGCTAGGCTTTACTTGTGGTACACAACATATCGACGTAACAAGTGCAATTATGCCTTATACTTGTCACGACCCTCGTCACCCATGTAATCGTAAACAGACAGCAGATTATCAAAATAAAATTGGCGAAAAATGTCGGAAATATTTTGGCGGATTTTCATCTGAAGCAGGTTACGACCACGTTGCAAAAACCCTTGATTATGTCCTTTACACAAATACATTCTTCCGTAGAAAAGATAGAGGTTGGAAAGTATCACATTTGTTAGATGATCGCACTGTTCCACTTTGGCAAATCATCTATCATGGTATAATTTTGAGCAATTCAGACTGGGATACAGTCGATTTTTATCATCCTCTTAAAAATATTCCAGAATGTACGGTATGGCGTCGTTTGCAGTTTTGGGAATATGGTGGCAGACCATCGTTCTACTGGTATAACGGCAAGTTTATGGACGAAATTCAAAAGATTTACGAACGTTATCAACCAATGATTTATTTGCAGTACGAATTTATGGATTTTCACGGTGAGATTGCTCCGCAAGTGTTTGTTACTCGTTATTCAGACGGCAGTGAAGTTATTACAAATTATACAAAACAACCTTATGCTTACAAAGGAGAATCCGTTCCAGCTGAAGACTTTAAATTGTTTAAACCGAAGAAATAAATCTACGTTTTATAATAAAAAAGGGCGATATTTTTATCGCCCTTTTTTTGTCGTACAACAATTTAATTTTTTCAACTTTTTTATTGTGCAGAAAATTTCAAGATTGAGTACGAATATGGTTTAGCTTTAAAGACTTTGTCATTGCTAAAATTCCAAATGTATTCAACAGGACTTATTTGTTCTGGAGAATTTGGCGTATTTTCATCTTTGCAATTTCCAAATAGCGTTGTTGCTTTTGCTTTTGACGTGTTACCTTTGAAGTTAGATATGTTTATTGGTACATCAATCTCTTCCATTGTTGGATTTACAATATAAATTGCCAATGTTTTACCTTGTTCATCTGTTGCAGCTGAAACAGTCAATTTGTTGTGTTCCGATGTTTTCACTACGCGTGGAAGTAGATTTTGCGAATCCATTTTTTGAACATGGAACGAAGGTTGGCCAAATGCTTTATTTTGGTCGAAGAACACAATACCTTGGTGCCAACCATTGAAGTTTTGTTTATAGGCTTCGAGTGCGTTAGCTGGGCAAGTAGCAATTACAAAGTCCATATTTTTGCGTACTGTTTGCAAAATTCCAGCGTGTGATATTGCTCGTTGATGATTACAAATTGAGCCATTTTCCTCAAGGATAATCACACGCATTTTGTGGTCGGGCTTAAATTTTTTGAAAGAATCACGCCAGTGTTGAATTGTGCGTTCGAGATTTTTCCCACTATTGATATTATTTACCCATGGGTGCATATCCCAAAAATCTGCAATGCCATCTAGTTCATTGAGAACGTACTTCATTATTTCAGGTATTTTATCGTTCCACCAGCACGCATGGATAATTTTTATAGAAGGATCTTTTTTCTTGATGACTTCAGCTAACAATTTTATGCGTTTTACAGTATATTCGTAATTTTCTTTATATGGGTCGATTATACATTCTTCGTTGCCAAGTTCTATATATTTTATTTTGTATGGTTCGGGGTATCCGTCTTTAGCACGTTTAGCGCCCCATTCGGTCGATATATCGCCATTGAAGTAGTCAATCATATCTGCGACATCTTCGGGCGTTTCATCTACATTTATTGCAAATACAGGTTCTGCACCTAAGGCTTTGCAGAATTGTGTAAATTCAATCACTCCGAAACCGAGAGTAGCATAGCGATACCAATGCCCTCTGAATGTTGGGCGTTTATCTTTGTCGCCATACATCGATTTAAATTTGTAGTTTGGATTATTTACCATAGTTCCACCATAACGGAGGATACCCAAGTTTTGTTCTGCCATTTTGTCAGCTATATCGGGGCGAACATTTGCAATATTACGCCACAATTTTGAGCGATACAAATATGCCATATCGAGTGCTATTTTGCCTTTGCCTTGTAGTATTATAGAAAATTCATTTACATCTTGAGCGTATTTTTTATTTATTTTGAATGGATATTTTTTTATTTCGCCATTTGAATTTTTATCTACTTTTAGCTCGACTTTATTATGTGTAATTTCTACAAAAACTTTTGCATTTTCATCGATGTTTGAACGCATTGTTATAAAGCCTTCAAACTCTTCATTGTCTTTTACAGGAAAACCATCCCTATTTTTGAATGTTCCTAAATTTGTTATTTGAGCTACCGACGAATCATTTAAACCTTCTACAATTTGTAGAGTACGATTGTTTTCGTGGGCGATTTGAAATTTTGCATTGTTGCTGTTTTCCGAGCTAATCCAGCGTCCACTAATTTGAGCTTTACTTGAATATCCAGCCAACGGACTATAAAAATTCTTTCCATTTGCTGTGAGTTTAAAATTTCTAATACCACTGATTTCCCCTGGGTCTGTGTTATAACCAATACCGAAGTAGCCCTTGCGAAGTGGTTTTAAATCGGGGTAGTGTGCTACAACTTTGCCATTGAGCTTTACTTCAAGCCCATTTTTGTGTGATATTTTTGCACCAAAAGTATTCCACTTTTCAAATTCATAATTTACTGGTGTTTTGCGTAAAAATTTGCGATAAGCTCCAAAAATTATAATTTCACGCTGACGAATATCTACATAATACGTATCCATTTCTCCCAGATTTTCGTTGTTGGGATACGTTCCATTTAGTAGGAGAATTGGCTTATGTGGTTTAGGCGACATCTCTACTGAAATCTCGCCTTCTTCTGCTTGTTCTTTTTTATACAATAGCACTGCTATTTCTGAACTTGGGTCGCCTTCGGTATGAGTTGGTAATGTTCGCCACGAACCATGAGCGACTTCAAATTCAGGTGGAATTGCACCTTCTGGAGGTTCTTCAAAGCGTTCTCCAAAAATCATTTGACCATAAAGTCCACCATAGACTTCATGATTGAGATCTTCCAAACATGCTCCATGTAAGAAGTTTGTTGCAGTTTGAATTTGTTTAGAGCAATCTACATCGATAGATTGCGTTTGCGCATTTAGGCAAATTGTAGCACCTATAATAGAGGCTATTGTTAGAAAATCTTTATTTTTCATAAAATTTATTTTGTTGGTAAGTAACGAGCTTTTACGCCTTTGAAAGTCATTTTTACAGGTTTAATTTTTCCGTCTTTATCGAAGTAAAGTCTATCGATACAAGTCATTCTATGGTCTCTATGATAGTTCGGTATTGGGCGACGATGATAGCAAATATACCAATCATCTGTATTGGGATAATTGAAAACCGAATGGTGCCCAGCACCTGTTGCAACATCTTTATCGTTTTCAAGCACAGCTCCAATGCGTTCAAACGGACCAAAAGGGGTATCGGCAATTCCGTATGCAACCTTGTATGTGCCTTTTGTCCAATTACCTTCCGACCACATAAAGTACCACTTGCCTTTGCGTTCAAACATAACAGAGCCTTCAACATAACCTTGAGGAGTCATATCTTTATACATTGAGCCGTCTGGAAATTGCTTGAGCGATTTGAAATCGTCTGCCAACTGAACTAAGTTGCATTTTCGCCAACCACCATAAATCATATACCATTGATTTTTATATTTGAAAACGTATTGGTCGATTGGTTGTGCAACGTTCCAAAATTTGTCGATTAGAGGTTTTCCGATGAGGTCTTTATACGGACCTTCAGGTTTATCTGCAACCGCTACGCCTATTCCTCCATATTTTGGATCGGTAGTTTTTCGGACTGTCATATCGCCACCTTTACGGTCGATAGGGTAGGCGTCGTTGCCAGAGAAAAATAGATAATATTTGCCGTCTTTTTCAATGGAATCAGGTGCCCATAAGCAACTGTTTACCCATTTGAGTTCTTTATTGTCTATAATCCGTTGATGCTTTGTCCAAGTAACCAAGTCGGAAGAACTGAAGCAATCTAAGAACACTTGCTTTTTAAAAAAATATGAAGTCGTGGGGAAAATCCAATATTTGCCTTCGTAAATTCTAATTTGTGGGTCTGCGTACCAGCCATCAATAACAGGATTTCCAGAATATCCACGTTCGCGTTCCAACATATCTGCTGACAACGAAATTGTTGTTAGCCCCAATAAAAAACATATAATAGATTTCATACGTTTCTTCTATTTTTTTGTAAAAAAAATGTCAATATTACTTTGGTAAAAAAATAGGGTTGATTGCTATACATGTTTCTTTGATAATGGCTACTTATGTTTAACGAGAAAAAGAAATTACCACCTGTTTGGATATCTATAATTCCTCTGATGCTTTTAATTGTATTGATTGGATTTATAGTGTATGTGTTCGGTAGTGATGCTCTTGCTGGAGCAAGTCAGATTGCATTATTGATTGCATCGGCTATTTCCGTAGGCTTAGGTATGATTTTCAAACACATAACGTGGAACGATTTTGAAAGTGCTCTAGCCGATAAAATAAGTGGTGTTTCTCAGGCAATTATCATTCTACTTATGATTGGTGCATTAGGTGGAGCATGGATGATTAGCGGAATTGTTCCAACAATGATTTACTACGGTTTACAGATTTTAACTCCGGAATGTTTCCTTGCAATAACTTGTTTTGTTTGTGCGATTGTCTCGGTCGTTACAGGGAGTTCTTGGACAACCGTTGCAACAATAGGTGTAGCATTGATAGGTGTGGGAAGAGCTTTGGGCATAAGTGATGGTTGGATTGCTGGTGCAATAATTTCAGGTGCTTATTTTGGTGATAAAATTTCTCCTTTGAGCGATACTACTGTTTTAGCGTCTTCTACTGTTGGGACTCCTTTATTTATGCACATAAGG
>JAGAOA010000247.1 GCA_017623955.1 Opitutales bacterium | reverse complement strand
TGAACAAGGCAAGCTAATTTGATCTGCCGCTAGAGGTCGTTTGAAGGTTATTGAATGGGGCGGAAGACCATCGTTCTATTACATAGATTATTCCGACCTAAAACCGATGAAAAGCATTTATAAAGACTGGCAAAAGTTGAAGTATTTGCAGTATCATTTCTTTGTTTATCATGATGAAATAGCAAAAGATGTGTTTGTTTCTCGTTGGGATAATGGTGATGAAATTATTTCTAATTACACAGATAAACCTTTCGTCTATAAGGGAGAAATTGTTGCCCCAATAGATTATAAATTGATAAAAAAATCTAAGATAAGTAATACAAAATCGAAGATTTTACATAAAAAATCTTAAAAAAAACGACTAAAAAATGCGGAAAAATCCGCATTTTTTGTCTGCTTTTGCCCATTTTTATCTCTTATTTTTGCGTTTTTTTGTTCGTTTTGAGCTCGTTTTTAAATCGACGGCAGGGGCAAAGTCTATTTGTCGTTTAAAAATGTCAACGCTTTCAACTCTCAATTTTATTTTATCGCCAACCTTAAATGCTTGATTTGTTTGACGTCCACGAAGTTCAGTTGCGTTGTTATTTAGGCGATAAATATCGTCTCTAAGTGTATGAATATGTACAAACCCAAATGCCATAGACTCTGTAAGTTCTACGAAGAAGCCATGATTAGATACTGATGTAATTATTGCATCGAATGAATTGTTTGTATTTACGCTGCGTTGAAAATATTCAATGAGCTTTATTTTACGCGATTCCCTTTCGGCTTCCGCAGAATTTTGCTCTGTGCGTGTGATATGTTCTGCGGTCTTATCTAGTACGCTCTTTGCTATAAGTTGTTCTAAATTCTTTTGGGCAAATGGCATATTTCTAGCCTTCATTAAAAACGCCATATTACGATGTACTGTGAGATCGGCATATCTTCGGATTGGTGATGTAAAATGTGCGTAGTATTGCTTAGATAATCCAAAGTGACCATCTGCACTTGCTCGATATTGGGCACGTTTTAGACTTCGCAAAAACTTTGTTTTTAGAATGTAACTTTGAGGATGTTTTGAAATTTCTGCCAGAACTTTTATGATTTCGCGTCGAGAAGATAAATCTCCGCAATAAATTCCAAAGAGTTCTAATTCATCGCGGAGCTCATTGAGCTTTTCTTCGTCTGGATTATCGTGTACACGCGATATATACGGAATGTGATTTCCAAAAAGTTCGCGAGCAACTGCTTCGTTAGCGGCAAGCATAAATTCTTCAATCAACTGATGACTTTCATCTGATACGATTTTTTCTATGCGTTCGGCATACCCTTCGGCATTGCAAAAGATTTTAAATTCAGGTACTTCTAAGTCTAGCGCACCTTTACGCATACGCTTTTTACGCAAGGTAGAGGCTATCGACCATAGACGTCGAATTGCTGTGCGAATTCTATTTAATTCTTTATCGCTTATATCTGATAACGACTTTCCAGTGAATGCGGTTTCGTATGTTTCGGGTGGTTTAATTGCACGGGCAACTGCCAAATCATCTGAAGTCATCAGTGCATACGCTTGTTCGTAACTGAGGCGTTTATTACTTTTTATAACAGAGTTTGCAAATGTAACTTTTTTACAATCTCCTGATGCATCGTAGCTCAAAAATACGCTTTTTACAAGTCTATCTTGATCTTCAACTAAACTACATATTCCGTTTGATAGGGGAAAGGGCAACATTGGTATGACAGTGCCTGTAAGGTAAGT
>JAGAOA010000246.1 GCA_017623955.1 Opitutales bacterium | reverse complement strand
ACCTGACGTGCCAACAAGATGTGTTCGCGTGTCTGAGGCATTGGACCGTCTGCTGCGCTAACTACGAGGATAGCACCGTCCATCTGTGCTGCACCAGTAATCATGTTCTTAACGAAGTCTGCGTGTCCTGGGCAGTCAACGTGTGCATAGTGGCGTGTTGATGATTCATACTCAACGTGCGCTACAGCGATTGTTACAGTCTTGGTTTCGTCACGAACAGTGCCGCCCTTAGCGATGTCTTTATAAGACTTAAATTGAGCCAGGCCCTTGTCCGACTGAACCTTCAAGATTGCGGTCGTGAGTGTAGTTTTACCATGGTCAATGTGACCAATAGTACCTACGTTAACGTGTGGTTTCGTTCTTACGAATGATTCTTTCGACATGGTTCTTTCGGTTTCTATTGTTAGGTTTAGTTGATGACTCCCACATGCAGCCTCAGAGCGGACTTGAACCGCCGACCCCGTCCTTACCAAGGACGTGCTCTACCTACTGAGCTACCAAGGCGACACATAGAAGCCGCCAGTTGTCTGGCGTTTTCTATTGTTAAAGTGTGTAAATATGCACTAGTATTCTAAGTTCGTCAACTATTTTTTTTATATTTTTGCATTATTGACTTTTCGCCCATTTGCAACAATATCTCTTGACACTAGAAAAACTGCAATGTTCCAGATGAATTTTTCAAAAATTATTGGCATATCAGTAAAAGCTACATCAACTGAAACGCTTTATAAATACAAGCTAAAGAAGGTTATGTGTGGAAATTGTCCAGCATATAACAAACGTTGGGCATGCCCTCCTTTTATAACTGAAAACGATACCATAATTACATCAAAAAAAAATGCAAATTTAGTCTCTATAAAAATAAAACCCACCAAAAAAAATAATATTCCAAAGAAAATTATAGATGAAGCACGTGTTTTTTTAGATGAACTATTTTACAAACTTGAAGCTTTAAATTTAAACTCAACATTGCTCCTTGCTGGTTCGTGTATTTGTAATTTTGCTGATAATTGTCCAAAGTTGAAAAAACTTCCATGTGTTAGAAAAAATAAAATGCGTTACTCACTTGAAGCATTTGGATACGATGTCACAAAAATTTCAGAAGAAATTCTCGACACAAAAATACTCTGGCAAACAGATATTCAACCAGAGTACTTCACACTTGTCTATTGTATTTGCTCAGATTTTGATATTTCTAAAGAAATAAAGAACTATTTATCAAATGATATAAAGTGTTATTATTGAATGCAACGTATTATAATTGGATAAAATGTTTCTACGCGATGTTTTACTACAATTTTGTCATTTTTTAAATCTGCATCTAAATTTTTCCATATCCCATCTTTATCCAAGAATTCTACTTTCCTAAATTTTTTACTTATACCCAACTCAAAACTTTCAAGTGGATCTAAGCCGATATTTGTAAGTGATATCAAATATTTTCCATCATTAAGTTCGATAGTTTTAAAATAACATTCTGCATCGCCCGCATACCACACAATCATATCGCTCAATCTATTGAGTAACCTAATATACAGGTTTTTTTTAGACTCAGTAAGATGATTAACACCTTGTGGGCGAGATGCAAAAACAACAACTCTACCCCCCTTTTCATTTTCAAAATATGTACACGCTGGAGCAAGAATGCGAGATAATTTTTTATCTCCATACGTATATGGGATATGAACATACTCCGACCAAACTTCAGTCTTAGGCGAAGTTGATACAAGCTTCACAGATGACACTGGTGGCTCTATAAATTTATTTGCATATTCACCGCATTTTTCTGTAAGACGCTCTCGCGTAATTTTTACATCGCTTTTCCAAACAGAACCTTTAACACCAAGCAACTTCCCCAACCCACGTTTTTGAATTTCCATAACAGCCCCACCATCTACAACAGCCCCAATGCTCAAGATTTTTTCAAGTTGTTCGTTCGATAACATCTGAGCAGTTTTTGCACGAAGAAATACTGGCTGATTTACTTTATTCAACTGACAATATTTGACAGGCAAGCCTAATACTCCCGTTATGTGAGTCCAATAGTAATCGTTACTCAATAATATGGTATCATTGTATCGCAAAGTTGTATATTTAGGAACAATTATATCTGCAACGCCTTTGTGAGTTGCATTCTTTAGTGCTTTATACAACTCGGCGTAAAGCGGACGATTTTCTGATAGAATTTTTTTGTACGCCACACTACTTTTTGGTTCATACTCAACAAATCTATTTGGCCAATATTTAGCCCCCGAAGCACCTTCAAGCATCGATACAATCAATCCAGTATGAAGAGCTCTAGCACTTGTAAAATAGCGATTACGTGGATATGTATCTATCTCCGCATAAATTCTATCGGGATTAGCAATCGCTTTTTGAATTACAAGTTTGCGAGATGTATTAAATAAATCGCGTGTTTGCGGAGTATTGTAACGAGCATTTCCTATACGTAAAGTTGAAGGCTTACCCTTTCCTGCAAGAATCCTAGCAATCTTGCCATCATAATACATATCTTTAGGCGAACCACACATTTCGCAGTGTAAATACGGATCGATTTTATCGATGGTTTTTCTAAACTGTTTTGCTAATTCTATTAACGATGCTTCATTTGTTTTCCACGCAGCATCGGATATTTTTTTGTCTAAATCTGAATTTCCTGCTAAATGTTTTTTTAATTGATCTCGAGTTAAATCATATCCAAAGTCTTGTTTTAGTTTTGCCAAATGCAATGGACACAAACACGCATTTCTTCCGCCCATCAAGCGAAAATCATCATCAACCATAAGTAACGCTGGTCTGAGTTTTGCAACACGCTCAACGCAATTTAAAATATATTTTTGAAAATTTTTATCGAGTGGACACGCAATATTTTTTGTTGAATTTTTCTCCCATTTTGTATCATCGCGTGACACCAATTTTTGATATGGATTTTGAACTTCTAAATCAAACCCATGCCCTAATGTTGCTTGAAATATAATACCAACTTTACAATCGGCATTACCTATTGCCTTTTTTAAACGCATGAATTTATTTTCATACAAAGAAAGTTTATCTATTGGTGGATTACCTTCGGGAACCAAAAAGAACGACACCATATGAACATCGGCGACTTTGTTTTTCGACATCTCAACCAAATCTTTAGCTTGTTCTTCAACGTGTTCGTCAAAGAGCATAACCATATTGAGAATTTCGAGATTATCTTCGCCTTTCGATATATTGACATTGTTTGCCAATAGATAATTAAAAGGTAGTGACACAAAAAGGAATAGGAAACACTTTATCATTTTCATAATAGAAATTGTATATTTCATATTATTATGGTCAATATATTTATAAATATGTTTGTTATTATATATATCAGATATGAATGCGATAAGTAGTAAGAAAAGATACACCTTAAAATAAAAAAACAAAGGCCGTCAAACGACAGCCTTAATTTTCTATAATTTTAAATATTTAAAAAACTTTTTGAATAATTAAAGGTTTTTCTAATGTCAATTAAACGAACTGTTATTGCAATGATTTAAATCCTGAAGCAAAGTCAGTAGTAATTGCCTCAGCACCTATTTTTTTGCAATACAAAAAGTCTTTCTTACTATTGACAGTCCAAACCCAAAAACCTAGCCCTGCTTTTTTTATTTGCTTTGCATATTCAGCACTTACAAGTTCGCCTTTTTTATTAATTTTGTAAACAACATCTACACCATCAACTCCGAGTTCTTTACATTTTGCAATAGCCCAATCTGCACCTTTGCAAACTTTACCACCACCTAACAAATAATAAACTTTGCATTGTGGGAACTTCTTTTTAAGTTCCTTGCATGCATCTTCTCGAAAAGAGATAAATATAATTTGATTTAGTTTTGTATTAGTGCGTTTAAAGGCTTTTTCTACATTATCGGCATAAGTATCTGAAAAGTTTTTTACTTCAAACACCAACACGGCATTGGGTGGCATTGCCCATAAAAACTCGTCTAACGTTGGCAATTTTACAAATTTATATCCCTTTGCTTGCTCGCGAGGATGTTTTGCTAAATTTATATCTTTGCATTTTTGTTCTGTAAGATTTTTTATATCTAACGAATTGTCGCCAGAAAGCATACGAATTGTACTATTGCAATGAGCTCCAACGATAGTTTTATCATCTGTTTCGTAGAAGTCAGACTCCACATACTTAATTCCGTTAAACCAAGCATGTTTAGCTGCCTCTACTGTATTCATCGGAGCAAACTGATTATCGCCACGATGAGCAACAATATCTACTCCATAGCTTAAAAGCATTGATGCAAATAAAATCAAATTTAATGCAACAAATTTTTTCATAATATTTTTCAACTAAATTTACAAATTTTTTGAATTTTACCTAAGTCCAATTTTCCGCTACCCAATATTGGAATTTCATCAATTTTAACAACTACCTTTGGAATCCATAGATTTGGCAAACCTGCATCTGTTAATTTTTTGCGTAAATCCGATACATTAATATCGATAGTAGAAAGCATAACCAACGCTTCTCCCTTAGATTCATCTGGACGAGAACCGATGGCTATAACATGTTTGTCTGAATGTTCAACATTTAACGCTTTTATAACGGCTTCTTCTACTGTATTGTGTGGAACCATTTCTCCACCAATTTTTGAAAATCTTGAAATTCTGCCCTTGATAAATATGAAACCATCTTCATCAAGCATTGCCAAATCACCTGTATTCAACCAGCCATTCACAAAACGTTTTTCGTTTTCTTCGGGTTGATTTAGATAACCAGCAAATACATTTGGACCTTTTAAGAATAACAAGCCAGTCTCACCCAATGGCAATAATTCCATTGTATC
This sequence comes from Opitutales bacterium, assembly GCA_017623955.1. The sequence goes on along the minus strand of JAGAOA010000246.1, from coordinate 20,509 downwards.
AGGATTTGCAACAGCTGCTTGCATACCGCAAAACATTTCGCCGATAGAACGTTGTTTTAACATACTTTGCTGTTCGCAAAATTCACCACGTTTCAAATTTTTAGGCAAATTCACTCCAACTACTGGAGAAGATTCCGTCAGTCCATAACCCTCAAGATATTTAGCTGTTGGGAATTTTGCATCCCAAGCCTCATCAAATCCTTCTGGAGTTTTCTCTGCACCTGCAATAACCTTAGTGAGCTTAGGGAAATCTGCATTTGTCGCCTTTTTGTAGTAGCCTCGAAGGAAAGTCGGAGTACTAATCATTATAGTAACCTCGCCCTCGCGAATAGCTTTTAGGTTAGCTTGAACTTCCAGAGGACTTTGCACATCAACTTGTTTTACACCAAAGATAGAAGTAAACCAAACTTGAATAGTTTGACCAAAGCTGTGGAAAAGTGGTAGATTAGCAAGAAGAGTATCATCTAAAGACAATACGCCAGTCTGAATGCATTGATGCGAATTTGAAACTAAATTTCTATGTGTCAAAACTGCTGCCTTGGGAGTTCCTTCTGATCCACTTGTAAAGATAATCGATGCTTCTTTATCGCCACCCTTCGTTGGTATTTTATAGTATTTTACTAAAGCTTTTGCTGGAAGAGTTTTTACCATCAATAGTTTTGGAAGAATAGCCTTCTTCCCCAACTTCTTTAAGATTTCCCCAATATCTTGAAAATTATCAGTCCATGGATAATCTGGCATGTGTGCCGCTACTTTCTCACGAACTTTGTTTGAGCCTATTATACATTTTAGACCAACTTTTTTCAAAGCAGCCTTAGCGGCTTCTGAACCCATTGTAAAATTTACATTCACACTAGATTTTCCAGCCATTTGAATTGCCAAATTTACAACTACACCAGGAAAGCATGATGGCAATCCTACACCAATTCGTTTTTCATTCGGGAATGTTTTTTGTATGTATTCTTTTAAAGCTAAAGCAACTGCAAGAGTTGTTCCACGATTTATTTTCCGACGTAACGAATAATCGTATATATGTTCTTTAGAAGTGTCTTTCGACAATCCTAATACAGTAGCATATGCTAAATTGTAATCGAGTTCTGGAACCTTTGCGAACTCTTCATAATGACTATCTATAATTTTCGAATCAATAACTTTCATAATTTTACTTCCCAACTGAATTCGCATAATGAACTCATCGCAGAAATATAGTCTATAAAATATTGATTTTGTCAATTTTTTTGAGTATAAAGCTTGTCTATTTTTTACTAGTGCAAATAATACACTGCAAATTTCACTAAAAACAATAACAAAAGAAACAACTATGACACCTCCATTTGAATATCAAAAAATGTTCCCAATGGCAAAGGATGAAACAACAAAATATCGTCTTTTGACAAAAGAATATGTTTCAACTGCCGAATTTGAAGGCAAGAAAATCTTGAAAGTTCAACCAGAAGGCTTGGCACTTTTGGCACGCAATGCCATGCGCGATGTATCTTTCTTTTTACGTCCAGCACACTTAGAACTGGTTGCCAAAATTTTAAAAGATCCAGAAGCAAGCGATAATGACAAGAGCGTTGCATTAACAATGCTCCGCAATGCAGAAGTTGCATCAATGGGTAAGCTCCCATTCTGCCAAGACACAGGAACGGCAACTATCGTTGCAAAGAAAGGTCAACGTGTTTGGACAGACTGTTGCGATGAAGAATATCTCTCTAAAGGCGTTTACGACTGCTATACTCAAGAAAATCTTCGCTACTCGCAAAATGCGCCACTTACAATGTGGGACGAAGTAAACACTGGTTGTAATTTACCTGCACAAATCGATATTTACTCTACCGATACCGATAAATACGAATTCCTCTTCGTAGCTAAAGGCGGTGGTTCAGCAAATAAAACATACCTATACCAAGAAACAAAAGCAATACTTACACCTGAACGCCTAATTCCATTTATGATTGAGAAAATGAAGAGTTTGGGAACAGCAGCATGTCCGCCATATCATATTGCATGGGTAATTGGAGGAACAAGTGCAGAAGCTTGTTTGAAAAATGTAAAACTTGCATCTACGAAATATCTTGATAATCTCCCAACTAAGGGAAATAAATTGGGACACGCATTCAGAGATGTAGAGCTTGAAAAACGCATTTTAGAAGAAGCACGTAAACTTGGTATTGGAGCTCAATTTGGTGGTACAAATTTTGCACTAGACGTTCGCATTATCCGTATGCCACGTCATGGAGCTAGTTGCCCAATCGGCTTAGGAGTTTCATGTTCCGCCGATAGAAATATGAAAGCTAAAATTAATGAAAATGGTATTTGGCTTGAACAATTAGAATTCGATCCAGGCAAATATATTCCAGCTGAATATCGCAATGTAAACACAGCTGATGGAGCAGTAGCAATCGACCTCAACAAACCTATGCCTGAAATTTTGGCAGAACTTACAAAATACCCAGTTAAGACACGCCTTAAGCTCACAGGTACAATTATTGTAGGTAGAGATATAGCACACGCAAAGCTCAAGGAACGCCTAGACAAAGGAGAGGGATTGCCTGAATATATCAAAAATCATCCAATCTACTATGCTGGACCAGCAAAGACTCCTGAAGGAATGCCATCTGGCTCATTTGGACCAACAACAGCGGGCAGAATGGACTCTTATGTTGATTTATTCCAGTCTAATGGCGGTAGTATGGTTATGATTGCAAAGGGCAACCGTTCGCAAGCCGTAACTGATGCATGTAAAAAGCATGGCGGATTCTATCTCGGCTCGATTGGTGGACCTGCCGCTCTCTTGGCAAAGGAAAATATCAAGAAAGTTGAATTGCTTGAATATCCAGAATTAGGAATGGAAGCTATTTGGAAAATTGATGTCGTCGACTTCCCAGCATTTATACTTGTTGATGACAAAGGCAACGACTTCTTCAAGCAACTCTAATTTATACAGTATAAAAAACAAGAAGAGCATTCAAATTGAATGCTCTTTTTTATTCTTAATTTGAAAAATTTTTACTTCGCAAAAAATAGACTATTAAAGTCTGCAATTTGCTTTTTATATTCTGCAAATTTTTCAAAACCACTATTTGAGCTAAAAACATCTTTTAAAGTATCAGCTTCTTTAGCTCGAATTTCTTTTATAACAGGGAAATATTCTTCTTCCAGGAAATATGCATATTTAACTAAATCATAATCTCCCATAATCATTGGAATTTTATTATTAGCATCTACCCCTAAAGATTTATTTTGTCTAATAGCTTTCTTGATTGATGGAATGGAAATATCTTCTACAAAAGCAATAGTGTAACTAGAGCCTACTTTATCTGTTCTATGTGCATCTGAATTGCCAACCAAACGAGGTTGCTTACCTTGCATTATTGCATATTTTTGAACAGCAGCATACGCTTGAACATTCTCTTTATAATTTGAATTTGCAACTTCAATAGCATCACATTTTTCAGATAACATCAATTCTTGCATAACCTCATCAGTCATCCCTAAGTGTCCTGCAATATTCCAAGTAGGATGATTAAAAATAGATATACCACCATAATCTTTAACCTTATCAAAAACTAAATCGGCAATTGCCATCTGCTCGAGCGTATCTTGCGATTTATATTTGCCAGCCAACTTTGAAATACGTTTTTGCAATTCATTCTTGTATTCAACTGGATTTTCATAAGCCCACTGAACAACTCCACGCGAGCCTCCAAAATTGTGAAAATGTACATAGTGATTTAAATGAACCTCCTCCGCCTCAAATACTCGCATAGAAGATTTTAATTTTTTCAAAGTATCGTACGATATTTGTTGATATCCATATTCTACAAGCGTCTTATGTCCCTTAGGGCGACCAAACCAATCACACATAACCTTGTGATCGCTCATAGCAGCAAAATCATAACCACATTTCATGCATTCAACTAGCATATCAGCTTCGCTAGCCTTGCCATCTGAAATTGTACTATGCAAATGAAATTCGCCCTTAACCGCCTTCAACGCAAACATCTCTGGCGAAAGAGAATATGCCATAAATCTCGCAATAAAATCTTTTGGTTGTGTAGCTCCCTTAGGGCAAACTATAAACAAATGCGACTGTTGCCCTTTAAAAAGATGATTGATGTATATTGCACCATCTTTTATAGAAAATTCCAAAGAATCATAAGCACGATATTCAGCACGTTTGCCTGTACACAAAAAACCATCAGAACGAATACATTTTACTTCTAATGGCTTGCTTAGATACTCTTTGTTTGCAAGCTCAATTTTTATCAAAGCTTTTTCATTTGCTTTAAACACTCTTGGAAACATTGTATCTTTTGGCAATTTTAGCTTCTGAACTTTTCCAGTCTTCGCCCAAGCCGAACTTACGAACATAGGAACAGTAGATAACATCATAGCACTACTTAAAAATGAACGTCTTTTCATAGTTTAATCCTATTTATATAAATGATATTTTTTGGATATTTTTTTAAACTGGGTATTATTTATCTCCCACTTCTGAATAAACCAAGATATATCGGTATAAGCACCTTTATTTGATAACTCCTGCCAAAACTCTCTTGAACCAGTATGTTTATTGAACAACAATGCTTGATTTTTAGGAGCATATCTGAACACATTTCCGTTGTTGTAAATACACGTTAATTTCATCAAATAAAAACTTAACTCTGTTGGACGCAACGCACTCCAATTATTTATAACAACATATAATCCATTCACGAGCTTCTTACCATCTAATGATTTTGCCTTTGCTGGAACAAATGACACTCCCCTAATTCTGTATTTATCTAAATTAGCCTTTATCTGTTCTGGGGTCTTATTTGGAAACGTCAAAAGTCGAAATGGCCGCGTTGTTCCATAACCATGCTGAAATCCCCCTAACTGACATCCTAATCCAGTCATAGAATATCCTAAGGCAGCCGAAAACGTTGGGATTGCTGGACTCGTAGGCTTCCATCTCAATCCAGTATCGCTCCAAAGCATATTGCGTTTCCAACCACGCATTGGAATTACTGTTAATTTACCGTGTCTCTGATAGTTTGAAGTTATTTCCATTGCTCCGCGTGTGTATTTTGCAAAACGAGCAAGCTCCCCAATGGTCATACCATGTACATACGGAACTTGAAACATACCCACATAGCTTTTAAATTCCTTATCAAGAGTCGGTCCATCAACTTTCAATCCGCCCAGAGGATTAGGTCTATCAAGAATCATAACCTCTTTCCCGTTTTCAAAGCACGCTTCCATAGCACGCAACATAAAACTTATATAAGTGTATGAACGGCAACCTATATCTTGCAAGTCTATAACTAAAACATCTATCTTAGAAAGCATATAAGGAGTTGGTTTTCGATACTTGCCATATAGTGAAAACACAGGCAATCCCGTACGCCTATCTTTTTTGTCTAAAACGGGGACGTCCGCTTTTTCATCTCCATAAATACCATGTTCTGGACCAAATAACGCAACCAGTTTTACATTGCGTGCTCTATATAAAATATCAACAGTACTTCTTCCATTTCTGTTTACGCCAGCTGGATGTGTCAATAACCCCACACGTTTGTATCGCAATGGTTTAAATTGCATGCTTTCTAATACATCTATGCCAAGCATAACCTTTGGGGCGGCAGAAACATCAACTACAACAAGAAACGAAATTATCGAAAATATGAGAAGTCTGAGAAACATTTTTTTAGTAGATAATATTTTTAATGTCTGAAAGGTTTTACCAAACGCATTTTGATACTCTCAAAAAAAAAATAACATTTCAACACTTATATTTTGAAAAAAAATGTCGAAATAATACTTGAAAAGTTCTTTTTTATACAATTTTATGTGTAGTGTCGAGTGGTTAGAGTTGGCGTATACGAAAATTAAAAAAAGATTATTAACAAGAAAAACCATCCGATATTCGATAGAGCTCTATTAATTTCAAAATAGAGAATTGTCGAGAAAAAGAAAGGCTCGCTATGGGCACAAAAACCGCCAGCAAAAATAAGACAGACAAACCATTGACAAACAAACAACAGGAAATGTTTATAAAGTACTATCCCGTGGTTAGGAAAGTTGTAAATTCAATGAGGAATAAATTGCCCTCGTATGCCGATTTAGATGAACTACATTCGGCAGGTGTTGCAGGGTTAGCAGATGCAATAAAGCGTCTTGATCCGTCACGAGAAGACACATACGATGGGTACATAGCAACTCGAATTAGAGGTTCTATTATCGACGAGCTTCGTAGTTTAGACTATATGTCGCGTTCGGCTAGGAACGATGCAAAAAACATCGAAAAAATAAAAGCTAAGCTTGAACAAAAGCTTTCTCGCACTCCTGGCTCTGATGAAATACGTAAAGCTATGGGGGTCTCTGAAAAGCAATACAACAAGATTATGCGTCGAACACAATCGTTATCATTCATATCGTTGAGTGATACAACAGATAACGATGATAATTCTGCACCATCTTTTGTTGAATCGGTTGCCGATGAACATTCTTTGACACCAGTTGAAGAACTAGAATCCATCGAAATGATGGGAGAAATTCGAGCATCCTTAAATACTCTACCAGAAAAACAAAGACGCGTTTTAGATAGCTACTATTTTAAAGATATGAAACTTGGCGATATCGCAAAAGAGTTTGGATTAACTGAAGCTAGAATTTGTCAAATACACTCGCAAGCATTACGAAACCTCAGACCAAAATTAGCAAACTAGATAATAAAAAACAGTCCTATGGGCTGTTTTTTTTAATTTGCACTTCAGAAATTAAAGAGTTTCATCTATTTTTTTTATTACATTTTTTTCACTTCTTATAATATCCGCTGGAGTTATTTTAGCAGAAAAGGCAGGTTCTTTTAAAGTACCCGAAACTATTATTCTTACACTATCCATCAATGGATTCACCAACTTGTTTACTGCAGATATTATAGAGTTGTCGACGTTATCAAATGGATACGTTTTCAATTCTCCTTTAACGGCATCGTTTTCTAATGAATACGATACTCCGCCAATAATGCGTAAGGCAGGTCCTGTCATATTAATTGGGCTCAAACGAAGTTCTCTATTTTCAAGAGCAAAATCTGCTTCAAACTTAGAAATATCGAACGACCCCACTGGTAGATTTATTGCACGAAAAGCCTTCGAAATTCCACCAAACAAATTCAATTTTATAAAATCTTTACTATCTATTGATATATTTCCATTACCAATGGCGTTAATCATATTTTTTACATCGCCTTTCAATGTTACGTTTGCAGTAACTTTACCATCACTATCACCTCCTAATGGTGATTCATCTTTATCACCCTCATTCTTTTTGTCATTCTGACTACCTAAAGATGACAAGAACTCGAAGAACAAACCTTGATTCATATTTTGAGCTTTTGCATTTCCATCGACGAGCATAGAATTATCTTTACGAAGAAGATGAACATCTCCAGAAGATTCTCCACCACAAAACATAAATGTTGCGTTAAAGATGTCTGTATTAATTTTATCACTTCTGGCAGAAAATCGTGCATCATACAGTTCTATCATCTCTATTGAGGTTTTTCCGCGTGCAAAAATATTTGCATTAAATATATCTTTTAGCTTCTTGGGATTATTACTAGAATTGTACATCACAGCATTTAACTCTAGTTCTGGTGGATTTGCAAATTTTACCACATCTAAAACTTCTTTAGCATCATCTCCACCAAGAGCAATCAGTTCTATATCATTCAAATTAGAATTCAAAAAAAGGCGTTGTCTATCAAAAGAAGTAAGTCCTTCTCCAGCATCATAAAGCCATTCTATAAAGCAGTGACCTTTACGAGCCCCTTTCCCTGCAATGATATCTATATCGTACAATGTAATTCTCTTAGGGCTCACCCATACATTGAGAGAAAAATCATCAAACTTTGCTCCATTGTACAACGCATTCTTCCCCGACACATATCCGAAACACCAAATATTTTCAGGAATTCCCCATTTACCTTCAACTCTGACATCTGCGTATGGGAGAATACGATTATCTTCAAAAGTAAAAGCTCCCATAATTTTTGTCCACCATGGCTCCATAAAATGAGCAATTTCCATCGGACGAATATTTCCCTTAACGTAAATATCGTAAGAATTGTCTACAAAATTTTGTATGTAGCTTCCAACAGCCCCCCAACCTTCCTTTGTTTTAGCAATTATATTTTCGCAACTTAGAACCCCATCTTTAAAAGTGACATCACTACTTAAATAATCGACCATCAAACGCATAATGATACAATCATTTGCCTCTATGCGAACATTTGCTTCTGGGAACTTAGAACCTAACTTGTAACAAATGCTACCATCAATATCTATTCCGTGAGGAAGATTAAAATCCTTCATTTCTGGAATATCCGCCAGTTCTTTCCGTTTGAAAATTGGATTTACATCTAGTGTGCTAGAAAATTTACAATGAATAGTATTGTCATCATCTATATTTATATTCCCGATTATTTCAGACTTTCCACTCTCTACAAAAAACTTCCAATCTTCTTTGTACGACGAAATAGATAACATCTTTTTTACTGCCGAAAAATTATTCAGAACAAAGTCTTGATAATGAGCATTTGTAGCATTCACCACAACATCAAAAAGTGCTATTTCTTTCTCATTGACATTTACGTTAGTCCTAGCCGATATGTTTTTTGTTGTTACACCAAATTTTTCTAACAATAAGTTGTCAATAGAAAAACCCAATTTTATTTTCTCGATGGTATTTGTATTTACATATCTGAGCAACACTTTCAAATTTTCACCAGAAGAATTTATACATTTTTCGTCTAAATTAATTTTTGATGCTATAAAATCAGCATTTATAAAATTTGAACCGCCATTCAATAAACCAAATTTAATTTCAAACTGAGGATCCTCAAATTTATCAAGATGTATTTTTACTACATCATATTTTGACAAAATCGTATCATATTCTTCTATAATTGCTGGTATTTTAGTAGTACTAAGTTTAGTCTGTTTTCTGTCTTGTTTAGAATAGCTTGATAGTATTTTTACAATTTGTTTTAAATCATCTATCGAATAATTTTTATCAATCTTCCCATTTACAGATACAAGCAAATTATAAATTTTAAGTCTCAGAAAATCTAAGCTGTATCCTGAATCGTTAAAACGCAACATCAAATCAACATCATTTATGATTGGATTGCGTTCTATATTAGCATACGATGTCGATGCTACTGCATTTGCAACAGAAAAATATCTTACAGGATTTCCCGATAATATATATCTTGTTAAACTCAATCCAACAGAAACTTCTTTTGCTCTAAAAAAATCTTCTGGTGTTCCATACGCTCGTAATGAAACATTTTTAGCTAATATAGATAAATCTAATCCAAGACCTATAGAAGTGAAGTCAGCAGAAAGCCCATATTGAGCCAATTCGGACTCTATTGAATTTAATATAACATCGGGGACAGGTATTTTCTTATTATAGTACGAACAATAAGCTCCAACCGATAGTATTACTAAACAAAAAAACAACAAGACATTTACAACCTTTAATAAACGCCAAAAACTGCCTTGATATTTTTCAGCCTGCTTCACTTCCTATTTGTTTGGTGCTATAGGTTGCGGTTTATCTAACTGTGTTGGTTGATTTTTTTCTTGAGTTAATTCAAACAATGCGTTTATCAAATCTGCCTCTGGGAAAAATAATACATCAAATCCATTTACAATACAATATTGACTAGTAGCACTTATGCGTTTTGAAAACTTCCACTCTCTTTGCATTGCTTTTCCAGCAACTTCATACTGAACCAACAAAGAATATTGCCATTTTTCAATTTTATCGCCACGCAAACGTACACCTTCTTTATTGAACGATCGAGTAGAGTACGAACTTGCAACTGAGTTTCTTATAAAGTTTTCTATAATCTTTAAAGAATTAGCATTGCGAGCTGTCATTTTTGAATAAATTAAAGACAAATCATTATTAGGAACAGATACTTCTAATTCAATATTTTTAGTAGACTCATTTACAATTTTTATAGACTTCAATAACGCATCTTTCTCTAACGAACAAATAAGTTTATTTCTATAAAACAGCATATCAGTACTGATGTTTTCCATCAAGTTCATACCAATACAATAAAATTCAGGCGAGTTACTAACACTTGCATAACGCATATTTACACCATCTTTTCTACAAAGAGAACCTATTATTATTGTATTAGATTCTTGATTATCGTTTACAATAGTAACTTTCAACGCCTTATCATTTATACCATACTTCTTTAATTCTTTATTAGACGGAACACTAACAATCTCACGAGCCTTTACTACTTCCAACGACAACAACAGCTTGTTTACACGAGCCAAATCAGCTTCATAAACCAACTCTTTTCCTGAGTTGTCTTTCACAACTATATTCCACTCTCCATTTTTTTGTTTTTTAAGTTTTAAGGCTTGCTCATTTCTAGAAATATCGATTTCTGAAACTCTAGATATCATCGTACGCAACATCACCTTATCTCGCAACGAAGTTTGCATTTGCTCTAGTTTATTCAAAATAGACGAATCGATAGCAAAAATTGTAGGATTATTTTCCAACCTAGCATAAACTAACTCTCCATCTGAAGATAACGCACCAAGCAACAAAACTTCTCTACGATTTATACCTTGTAATGTTATTGTCGACGGCAATGAACCAAGCTCGAAACCTGTTTTCTCTGTTGCCTTTATTTCTAGATTTTTTGCAGTTAGCTGACAAATATCATTTAAAAAAGCGTCTACTTTAGCATTTTCAGCCGATGCTACAATAGGAGTTTCGAAAGACCAATTACCATTATTTTTTACAAGACCTACTCTCTTGAAATCACTCTCCGTTGCAGATACTTTTTTAGATACCTGAATTCTTGCAGCAAACGAAGAAATTTCTAAACGAGGAATAGAAAATATAGATTGATCACGCAATCTCTCCATATCCACAATCAAACCTTCAACAACTTCTTTATCTACTACTATAATATTATCATTATTTTCGTCTAGAAGATAAAATCTATTCCCGACAGACGTAGTATTACCTATCTTTATCGACGACATCTTTTCACCATCACCAAAACTAATTATATAAGCTGGATTATCTAGTCCATAATCAGCCAAAGTTTGATTTACCTTTAATGCTTCTCTTTTTGAAAAGCTTGTCTGGCGATCTAAAAATTCTAGTTGCGTTTTTATTCTATTTACAGCAAACAAATTAGCTTTCCATTTAATTGGTGCAACTATATGCCATCTATTATTTTCAAATTTGAGTTTTCTAGGTTCGCTCAAATTCTTACCAGATATTTCCAAAACAGTAAACGCCTGAATAGGTTTCTGAGATGGATGCGTCTGTGTTCTATCGCGTTCCAATGCCCAAATAAACAGAAACAAAACAATATTTGCAACTATCAAAAAAACTGTAAGTCTAAATCTCATATTCTTAATTCCTACGAACAAATGATACTGTAATTCCAACTGCTAGAATTAGAAATGGAAGTATTAAAAATCTCAATGCTAATTCAATAAATTCGTTATGTGATATGGTAAGTGAATACATTTTTATATCTCTAGGTGGTATAGAGAGCATTTTATTTTCTTCGAACATCCAATTTATCGTATTCAAAACTAACATTGAATTTCCCAAGCGATAAAAACTTTTATTTGTTATAAAATTTTCATCTCCAAATACGGCAAGTTTTCCTCCTGGAATATTTAAGTTGAACTTTTCTCCGCCAGTTCTACTAGCAATCATAGCCAATGGTATTGGACCTTTTAAATCTACCGATTCATCATATTTATGAACACCGCCACGCGCATAAGATTTTTCAGCCCAACTTGAATACGAGCTTAAAATTAATGGCGACAAACTTAACGATTTGTTTACAGCAGCACCCATATCTTCACGAACAGGACGTACAGAGCCAAACAAAACAGGCATACTTGCCTTTTTCAACGATTCTACTATCGCATGCGATTTTTCTGGAATAGTACGCACAATCAAATCACCTCTAGCACTTTCATAGTCATCGCTGACATCATAAATTTGCATATCATCAGCTAATATACCCCATTCATAGAAAACGTCTTTCAAACCACCATCTGAACCCATACGCAAAAATACAACTATCTTGCCATTACGTTCTAATAAATATTGCCTTATTTGATGTATTGCAGACTGCAAATACGATATTTGAGGAGCTACAATAATTAACATATCTGCATCTTCGGGAATGGATTTAGCTGATGTTAAATCTAATTCAGCCAATTTATAATTACTAGTTTCTAATGCTGATGCAAATTCAGATAAACCATTTGTTGCATTGGTATCTGTATATTTTAGTTCTCCGTGTTTTACCGTAAAATATATCTTCAACTGTTTTTGATTTGATACATATAACAAAGCAGATGTTATTATTGTTTCACCTTTAAATCTTTTAGAGCCATCGCTCATCTCATAAAACTATCAATAGGAATTATCTTAGAACGTACCTTACCAGATACAATAATACTATTTTCTATATTTTTACCGAATTTCTTAGTTAATTCATCGGCTGTTTTGCTTTCCATATTTGAATTAACAAACTTAACCCTTATCTTATTGGGCAATGTTGATGATGCCTCGTATCTACTTAAAAACAATTCTAAGTCTTTTAATACAGACATGTTTTCCTTTTCTAAATTCTGAGTAGAAACTACTACGTATATATCTATGGGAGAAACTAAATTCTTAATATACGCCTTACTCTCAGGTGATAATGAATTTTTATGTGATTCAGAAAAATCATAACTATAATAATGTCTGGCCGATAAAAAATTCAAACCAACATACAAGGTAAAGCCCAATAAAATCTGAATCCACAAATTTATTTTACGGATTTTTGTAGTTACTCTAAAATCGTCAAATTTCATATTATCTATTTTTCGATTCCGTTATCAACGAAGTAAACGCTAATAACATTATTGTAGAACTTATATAGAAAAAGAATGAACGCGAATCAACTAATGAATTGTTATAGCGTTCTAATTGTTTAAATGTATGTAAATAATCTACTAGTGTAGACAACATTGTTGAAACCGAATCCCCCTCTTGCGTAAGCAATTTTTCTGATATTTGGGCTCCTGTGACTAAGAAAAACAACATCCCGAACGACAACATACCAGCTACTAATGTAGAGCGTGTTAATGAACTTGCAAATATACCTACTGCAACATACATAGAACCCGTTAAAAATATAAAACCATATCCAGTAAATAATTGTGAAACACTAAACAAATCATCACTTGTTGCATGTGGAATATACCAACAAACAATGTATGAATACAAAAGAGTAGCCAGCCATAATAAGCAATAGAATATATAACTTGCCATAAACTTAGACAATACTATCTGCCAAGCACTTACTGCAGTCGTCATCAAACTACTTAAAGTTCCCCTACGCAACTCTTCCGAAAGGCTTCGCATTGTCAAAAGAGGGACCATAAAAAGCACTGGAATCCAAAACAAATTCAAAAAATACTCTACGGGGGAACTCTTCCCAGCAACGACACTAATTTCTCGAACCGATAATACAAAAATACCAGCCATCAAACTTAAGAACAAAAATGCCGCAAAATACGTTGACGGCGATATTAACATAAGCCAAATTTGATGTCTTAAAAGAATTATAAATTTTCTCATTTTATACCTTATTTTTGTTGCGAACCGCTCAAAACTTGTTCCCAACTTCTGCGAGTTGCAGATATGAAAATTTCTTCGAGTGTCGGCTTTTTGTATGAGACTTCACGTAACATACAGCTAGAATCTTTTGAAAACTCGCTTATTAGTGTAAACCCTAAGTTTGAATTTACTGGTGCTTTTACTATATATTCAAAAAATCCATCACTTAAATCTTTACATATTTCAACTTCAACGGTATCTGATATGGACTTAAGTTGATATTCAAACTCAACTTTAGGCATTCTCAAAGAAACTATATATCTATCCGCCGATATAAAGTCTTTACGCAATGCCTCTGGCGTACCACTAGCAACTATTGAACCTTGATTGATTATTATTACTCTATCGCAAACAAGCTCAATTTCCGGAAGAATGTGAGAGCTAATTATAACACTCATCTTCCCTCTCAAAGAATTTATAAGCTCTCTTATAGCTAAAATTTGATGTGGATCTAACCCAATTGTAGGTTCATCCATAATTATTACATCTGGATGTGCTAAGATTGCATCAGCTATGCCGACACGCTGACGAAAACCTTTCGACAAATTACCAATTATCTTTCTGTAAGCCTTACGATTGAGCTGACAAATTTCCATAACTTCCTCAACCGCATTTGCAATCTCACTTCTATCGATTCCTTTTAATTTTGCCCTAAACTTTAAGTATTCATCCACTCGTAAATCTTCTGGAAGTGGATTATTTTCTGGCATAAAACCTATATGGCTTTTGGCTCTATCTGGATCGTTGGCTACGTTAATCCCACAAATCTCTACACTACCCGAATTTGCAGGCATCAGACCTGATATTATCTTCATAGTAGTGCTTTTTCCAGCTCCATTAGGACCTAAAAAGCCTACTATTTCGCCCTTACCTATTCTGAATGATACGTTATCGATAGCTTTTACCGAACCATATTCTTTGGTCAGGCGTCGCACAATTACAGAATTAGAAATTTCTTGCTCAGATTGCATGCTTTACACAAATTTTGACACCATTTTTTATCTTTTTTACGATAAAAAATACAAATTTAGCCAAAAAACATCGAATTTTTGACTAAATTTTAGTTAAAAAAAACAAAAAGACTAGACACAAATACCTGTCTACCCACTCATGAGCATACAAATATTATGCAATCTTTTGACTAATATAAGCTTTGATATCGGCAAGAGTATGCAAGCTTTGCATATCTTCTTGTTCTACGCTGACTGCAATAGCATCTTCAACGCACAAAACAATCTCGACCATCGTAAGAGAATCTAATTCAAGATCTTTTACCATATCGATTTCATCGTTTCCAGAATTCAATAAATCTCTCTTTTCTGGTTCTGTAAAACGTTCTATGATTCCAATAACAATGCTATCTAACAATGATTTATCACCTGTCTTTCTAAACGCAACAGCGTTTTCTATTGTTTGAGGCGAACAACGTTTTAAAGCATCGCGCAATGCGGCTTCATCTTCTGATGTAAAATTTTGAGGATTCATGCAATATATATCAGCATAAAAAATCTAATTCTTCAAGCCATAAAATTGTATTTTTTATTTGCCTTATATGAATAAAAAACGCAAAAATTCTATATATCTTTTAGAAAAACAATGAATTGTATCTTATTTCCAGAAAATGCTCCGCTAAAATTAGAAAGTGGACATCCAAAATTAGAGCACATTATTAAAGTTCTCCGAACTAAAAATGGCGGAGAAATTTTTGCCGGCAATATAAATGGAGATTTAAATATTTGCTCTATTTCATACGATGATAATGGAGGTGCAACTCTTACACCAATACGTCAAGCAAGTAATCCTAGAAGATTACCTGCGGGAATTGCGGTATCTTATGCACGACCACAAATTGCACAACGTCTACTTTTTGAGGCTGCTTGTTTTGGGGTAGAAAATCTCGTATTTTATCCAGCATCTAAAGGAGAGGCAGACTATGCTAAAAGTAGTCTATACTCTTCTGGAGAATATTTAAAGTGGTTAGAACGTGGGGCAGAACAAGCATGTTCAACTTACATTCCTCACTTTGAATATGCCAACAGTTTAGAACACGCAATAGATTTACTAGAAGATCTTGGAGATGCTAATGCTATAAATTTTGCTCCAGATATTTATGAAGCTGAAGCATCGTTTTCTGATGCATTTATGTCTTACAATCCGGTAAAAGATGAATATATGAACATAATATTGGGGAGCGAACGTGGCTTTACTAATGCAGACAGAGATACTCTTCGTAATAGAGGTTACACTCTTGTATCTTTAGGAGAACGCGTTTTGCGAACCGACACGGCATTAATATCAGTACTTGCTCTTTTACACAATCTTTAAAAGAAAAAGCAGTTCACTATGAACTGCTTTTTAATATCTCATTTGCGTTTTATCTTTTTAATTTTATAATTAATTACACGCTTAACTCGTGGAATATATTTAATTGGTGGATAAAATACATACGATAAAAACATTAACGCAAAACTATATTCGCGAAAATAAATAATTAATAATACGCAAATTATAATTATCACAAATGTTCTAAATTTTGTACTGGTAGTCCAATTAATATGTTTAAACGACGGATACGGGATATTACCTACCATAAACCACGATATCAACAACATTAATGGGATTAGAAGAAAAGAAAATTTAGTCAAATCTAAACTCAACATAGTTAAGGCTATTGATGCTACTGTTCCTGCGGCAGCCGGAGCGGGAAGCCCTGAAAAATCGCCTGTTTCGTATTTTTCATGTCCATTTATATATGGATTTGTCAAAACGTTAAATCTAGCCAAACGAATAGATGCACATAACATAAAAATAAAACCTATCAACCAGCCAGTGTTAATTACAAACGAAGCTAATGCTTGACTCATAGATGCAGTCGGCTTGAGTATCAAAAAATACATAAGCAAGCAAGGCGCTACGCCAAAGGAAACTAAGTCTGCAAGAGAATCGTATTCTTTCCCAAAAAGAGATAACTTTCCGCTAGCTCGTGCAACTCTACCATCAAATGCATCACACAAAAAAGCCATCAATATGCACAAAATTGCCAATAGATAATACCCCGCACCTTCGACTGAATTAGTTGATGTCGGAGCTATTAACTGTGCCAAAACATCTATTGCTCTATCTTGCGAACTATTATTAAATTTACCTTGTATGCACAAGATAATAGACAAAAAGCCAAAGAACAAATTACCAGCAGTAAAGGCGTTTGGCAAAATATAGATTTTACTAGCCTGATGTACATCAGCCCAAAGTTTTTTATTATGGCTCATTTTTTCAAAGACTCCAAATATTTCCAAAAGTTATCTTCTTGTTCTAGCATTGTTTCTTCTTTAAACGGTAATTTAAATCGAAAAACAAAATCTGCCAATGTATGATGATGCAAAATATAATGTGCATGTAATGTATGAGTTTGTTCAAAAACTTCAAAATATATTCGATAATCTCCCGTTCTTAAACGATAGTAATCTTTATTACCACGATGGATTTTACCAATTTCTAAAAGCCCATTTTCTATCTGTTCTTTAGTGAGAGAACCAAACGAATCTATAATTTCGAGCTGTGTAAGCTTATCAAGTTTGTTAAGCTCTGCCATACTCTGAGTACTAAATGTAACCTGATACATAATATCTAATGTTATTGATTAAATTTATACTTGCATATTTTTTACAATCGTTCAACAAATTTTATCAGTAGAGTTAATCGAAAAAACTATGTAAATTATGAATTGTTCTCACTAGCTAATCGTGCGGCAATTCTAACGCATTCTTCACATGGAGTTTTATAATTACCTTTAATTTCTGCACAACGAAAATCTCCAACTTCTTTTGCAAACGCTTCTTTGATAAATTCGGCTTTATCGGGATTTAGATACATTGCAGCATATAAAGCCCCACAAGCGCCTTCTGGAGCTCTACCACCACTATTTTGTTTCATAAGCTCAAGCTTTTGAGCATCTATTGGAGCCAATGCTGCGTATACTGTTTGAGCACACGAATATGGCTTTCTAAAAGATGCAACAGCCATCTCTACTCTATTCATTTCAAGCCCTCCTCTATTGCTTTATTTTGAAGTTGAATAATCTCGCCTATACCTTTTTTAGCTAATGCCAAGAGTTCTGATAATTGTTCGCCATCAAAGGTAGCTTCTTCTCCAGACATCTGAACTTCGACAAACTTTGCAGAACCTGTCATAACTACATTAGCATCCACATCGGCATCTTTGTCTTCGACATAAGGAAGGTCGAGAACGGCTCTACCATCACACATACCAACACTAACTGCGGCAACCGAATCAACAAATGGATCTTCTTGAATTTCTCCTGCCTCTATTAATTTAGCAACTGCAATCTTAGCTGCAACATAAGCTCCACTTATTGAAGCAGTACGCGTACCACCATCGGCTTGAAGAACATCGCAATCTATCCACAATGTATAACCTGGAATTTTCTCTAAATCGGCAACTGCACGCATCGAGCGACCTATTAGACGTTGGATTTCAACTGAACGACCATCTACCTTATTTGCGGAACTTGCACGTTGTTTACGTGTCAATGTAGCATACGGAAGCATTGCATATTCAGCACTCATCCACCCTTTCTGTTGAGCTTGAGACATCATCCAACTTGGCACTTTCTTTTCTGCCATCGCCGAACAAATGACTTGAGTATTTCCAAAAGACACCAATACAGAACCTGTTGCATGAGGTGCTATGCCTGTCTTAAAAGAGATAGGACGCAACTGGTCGTATTTTCTACCATCAAATCTTAAATTATTTTGACTTTCATTTTCCATAATTTTTACGTTATATTTATAAACAAATATTTTTCCAGTTATTTTTCTTTTATTTTTAAAAAAAATCTTTAAACAACTATATTCATGAAATACGAAAATAATTACGTTAGAAATTCGTCGGCTGCAGTTTCTGCACGTTCCGAGTTTATAAGAAAATGTTACTTTAATCTAGCTGCAGCTTTTGTAGTGTTCGTTTGTGCTGAGGCGATGTTTATGTCGTGGCAACCAGCAGTTAACTTAGCTCAAAAAATGATTAGCGGAAACAATTGGTTGATTGTTTTACTAGCATTCATGGGAATTTCTTGGATAGCCAACTCTTGGGCTCATTCAAATGAATCGATTGGGAAACAGTATGCGGGATTGTATTTGTATGTATTTGCAGAAGCAATAATCTTCTTACCCTTACTTTTACTAGCCGAAAGCATTGCTCCCGACACTATTCCACAAGCTGCCATACTTACTTTTGCTCTATCGGCGGGGATAACTGCGTATGCGTTTGTGTCGAAAAAGAACTTTTCATACTTAGGAGGCTTTTTAGTAATTGGTTCGTTTGTTGCATTGGGACTTATAGTATGCTCTATGTTATTTGGATTTGCATTGGGATTATGGTTTTCTGGCGCTATGATTGTTTTTGCAGGTATTGCTGTTTTATATCAAACTTCAGCGATTATTCATGAATATAGGAACAATCAATATGTTGCTGCAGCCCTCGGATTATTTGCATCTATTGCATTACTATTTTGGTACATACTTCAGTTCTTAATTGCTCGTAGAGACTAAGCAAAGAAATAAAAAAAATACTAAAAAATGTCGATTGAGGTTACTTAATCGACATTTTTTTATTTATAAATAAATCTTCTGCCATAAAAGAACGTTCTTTAGTAAAAAAAAATAACAATCTAAGTAAAAAAAGAGTTGCAATATGATTGTCAATATGCAGATTTACTACACATATAGCAATATATGAGACATACGGAAGACATTATACAAAGATTATTGAGAATTCGCAAAGCGAGAGCTTTATCGGAGTCTCCGTCGATGTCTGAAGATGATGTTCAAATATTGCGCGATTTTATTATTGAAAATCGCAGACAAGTTCCGCCGTTTGCTCTGTCGCATTTCGACAGACTAGAAGCTTCGGGAAAAATGGGCCTAGCGGAAGTGGTAGATAAAAAATGTGCCGCCTGTGGAGCAAATGTAGCAGACGACGAAATCGACTATCTTTTGAAAAATAAAAATATTGGCGTTTGTGATAATTGTTTCGCCTTTATTTATATGCCCGACGAAAAATATAATGACGACGGATTTTTTCAAAAGCTACTCGGAAAATAATGAATGATATAAAGTTTTCGTTTCGTCCCAAATTAATAGACTGTTTAAAGGGATATAATTCGTCTACGTTAATCTCTGATTTTGGAGCGGGTATAAGCGTAGGTATTTTAGCTCTGCCTTTGGCTATGGCTTTTGCAATAGCAAGTGGAGTGTCGCCAGCACAAGGACTGTACACTGCAATTATTGCAGGACTTATAATTTCAGTCTTTGGCGGATCTAAAGTTCAGATAGGAGGACCAACAGGAGCTTTCATAGTTATAGTTTCCGGAATAATGGGAACTTATGGATTTACTGGACTTTGCATTGCTACGGTTTTGGCTGGGATTATTTTGATTGTTATGGGCTTAACTCATATGGGAAATGCAATTAGATATATTCCTCGCCCCGTAACGATTGGCTTTACAAATGGTATAGCAATTCTGATTATGTCGACTCAGATTAAGGACTTCTTAGGACTTCAAATAAAAACAATGCCCGAAGATTTCATTCCTAAAATGAGTGTTATATTTGAAAATTTATCAACACTAAACGTTCCAACAGTAGTATTGGGCGTTATATCGTTACTAGTGATTGTATTTTGGCCAAAATCTTTTAGAAGATACGTACCAGGTCAGTTTGGCGCCAGATTTGTAGGAGTTGCAATTTCATTGATTTTT
>JAGAOA010000245.1 GCA_017623955.1 Opitutales bacterium | reverse complement strand
ATAGATGAAGTAGTTTGGGATTATCAAGTAGTAGCCGATGATGGTGTTGAAACTGAAATTTTCTTGGCTTCAATGCGTTCGTCAGAGGCGGATGATTTGTGTGCAACATTAGCATCTGTTGGTATAGTTGTTGATGCTATCGATGCATCATCGGTTCTTGATTACAACGCATGGAAGTATTGTGGTCTTGATGCTGATTCAGTTGTTTTGAACGTAGGTGCAAAGTTCTCGAATATGATTATTGTTCGTGATGATGGAATGTTTGTACGTAGTATTTCAGCTGGTGGAAATGTAGTAACGCAAAGCATAGCTGATTCTTTGGGTCAAAGTTTTGTTGGTGCTGAGGAACTCAAGCGTCGTTATATGGCAAATGAGACAGCTGGAGTTGCGGGTGCAGAACATTTTGTCTCGGGTTCTGATACACTCAAGAAACGTATTTGCGATGAACTTCGTCGTTCAATAGTAAATTATCGTCGTCAAGGTAGAGTAAATCCACCTTCAAAGATATACCTTACAGGTGCAGCAAGTGCATTGAATGGTTTGGCAGAATATTTGATGGAAAATCTCAAGATGAACGTGGAGTTCATCGATGCACTTTCAAATATATCGGTATCGCCAAAGGTAAATCAAGCAATGCTTTCAGACAGTACGCTTAGAATGAGTGAAGTTGTTGGTGAAGCTGCACGTATGGTTTATAGCGATGCTATGGGCGTAAACTTGTTGCCACATCATATAACAGACGAGCGTGCCTTTGCTAAGAAGCGTCCAGTGTTTGTTTTGGCGGCTGCAATTTTGGCAGCGTCAGTGGTTCCACCATTTATGTATTTGTCGGAATCGCTAAAGTTAGATAAGAAATATGCTAAGGCATACGAGCAGAAAGCACCAGAATTTGTAGAACGTGCTAGTGAGTTTGAGCAAGAGAAGAAATTAGCTGAGAAATTGGTAGCTAAGATAGATGGTCTTGATGGGTTGGCTCGTTCGAAATCAAATTGGATAGAATTGTTTATAGATCTGGAACAACGCTTGATGGAGCAAAAAGACGTATGGCTTGAAAAGTTGCGAGTTGTTCGTGTTAATGATGGAAAAGTTCAAAAGTATAATTTGGAGCTTACTGGTCGTTTATTGATTAGAGATTATAATAAAGATGATCCTGATGCGTATGACCACAAAAAAGCAAGTCAACGTATAACAGATTTGTTGAAATCGTTTGAAAATTCTACATTCATCCAGAAGTATGAAAATGTTAGAACCGACCCAACAAATAAGCGAATCTTGAAGTTTGATTTTACGTTGGTAGTTGATCCCAAGAAGCCCATATAATTTTTTAGGATTTCATTATGCAATACTTTAAAAAATTTCCAATATTTTTTACGATAGTAACGTTGTTTTTGCTAACGTTTGTAGCAGGAGTAGCGTACAATGTAGCAATGTATGTCGATTGTAATAAGGCACAAAAGACTTTGCGAAATGCACGTTTAGATTTTGAAGATGCACTAGCAAAAGATCCCTCGCAAAAGGCAATAGATGATGTAAAATCAAATATAAAGAAGCTTGAGTCGCATCTAGCGTTTTTAGAGAAGGATTTAACTCGTGCTCATGGTAATATTTTTACAGTACCGCCGACCGAGCCTTATCAATTGGTTGAACAGCTCAGAGGTCTTGTTCAAAATTGGAAGCGTTCTGCTATCAAGAAGGGTATATCACTTGCTCCAGATATGGAGTTTGGTTTTAAGCGTTATGTTGAGCCTAATGCAGAGCCT
>JAGAOA010000244.1 GCA_017623955.1 Opitutales bacterium | reverse complement strand
ATGGATATTTCATATACGATGCTGAATATCTTGGCAAGAAAGCGCTCTATCCATCAGTTCGACTTGAATCTATGCGCGATGGTCAAGAAGACTACGAGTACTACATACTTCTTGAAAAACTCGCAAAGCAACATAATGATGCTGAAGCATTGAAGTTAATAGATGAAATTAGGTCTTTGGCAATTTATCCAAATGCTGGAGGACGTAAGTCGGCTGAATTTTTGCCAAATCCCGAAGTTATACAGATATTGCGAAATAAAGTAGCCGAACACATCGAACGCTTAAGTAATTAAAATATGTAAAAAATGGACAAGTAACTTGTCCATTTTTTTATTTTCTTACTACAACGTAAAAGAATTATTCGTGTAATCCTTTACTGCGAAGATATTTCAACATATCGGCGGGGCGGTCGGTTTGCATGATGTCTGCACCATGACGTATAACCCAGCCCCAATGTGCATCTGGGTCAAGATACGCATATTCATCAGAGTGTCCTGCTTGCATGCGTGGCCATAGCGTATTTACCCAAACTTTAATTTTGTGCTTTTTTATTTCTTTAATTTTCTCAAGCATTGGCGAGTTTTCAGTTTTGTAAATTAGCTCGAATGCAAGAGGGCGATAGTTTGTTATAAATTCATCTATATATGTCGAAAAGTTTTTGTTAGAGTCTGATGTTATTGGCATATAGATGATTTTATCGAGCAATTCTCCATACTGTTTGCGTACACGTTGATAGGGAGCACCACCTTTGTAGATAACCTGATTTTCCGTTCCTGTTTCTTCTAAAACTTTTTGAACTTTGTCCATATATGCAGAACCTTTGTCGATATTGACTAAGATTTTGCCTTTTGCTAACTGCATAGCTTCTTTAAGTGTTGAGAATTTCCAAGGGGTAGGAGAGCCAGCACCATTGCGCATTACAAAGTATTTTTGAATTTCTGCATAAGTGTAGTCACTAACATTACCTTCACCTTTTTTTGCCAGATTTTTGTAAGCGTTTTTCTTGTTTACCAAAGCACCAGTGCGTTTGAAATCTTTATCGTGATTTAAAATAAGCACGCCGTCTTTGGTGGGACGTACGTCAATTTCTACAATATCAACACCCATATCAATGCAACTTTGAATTGCATGTAGCGAGTTTTCGCAAGCGTTTCGCCAGTCGCCTCTATGAGCAACAACAAATACTTTTTTGCAATTTGGATCTTTTAGTTGTTCAAGTAGAATTTCTGCACGAGTTTTTTCTTTTGCGAAAATCGACAATGGCAACAATAATGTTGCACAAAATATTGTTTTTAAGAATATGCGTTTATTCATGATGTTTTTTTTTCATTTATGAAAAATTATAACCAGCGTCTTGCATTGCTTTTTTAAATGCATTAAGTTTTGACTTTTCAAAAGGTAGTGCAGGTAAAGCCGAGTCGCCAACATCTATACCACGCAGTTTCAAGGTTTCTTTAGTTGTTCTGATAACATAACCTTCACCCCAGTCGAGCAACACTTTTATAACCTTATTTGCTTTAGTTTGCATTTGCATAGCACCTTGAATATCGCCAGCTTTAAATTTTTTATATAGCTGAACATATATTTCAGGCATTACGTTGTATGTTGTACCAATACCACCATCGGCACCCATTGTAAGACCACACAAAAGCGATTCATCTGGACCATTTATAACGTTGATATTTCCACCATTGAGTTGTTTCAAATTCCACATCTGATAATAATTTGCACGTGTGTCTTTTGCACCAATTATGTTGTCGATATTCAACAACTCATCAATCATTGCGTTTACATCGACACCATTGCCAGTGTGGTTTGCGTACACCAAGATAGGCAAGTTTGTGTTGTCTGCCATTTTCTTGTAGTATGTGCACAGTTCTTTCATATTGTATTTGAAGTAAATTGAAGGCAATATTGATGAAATTCCATCGGCACCAGCTTTTGTTGCGTAGCGAGTCATTTCCATAACTTCGTTTTGATTTATAGCACCAGTGTGAATGATAATTTTGCCGCGTCCTCTATTTGCTTTTATTGTGGCATCGACCATAGCTTTGCGTTGATCTATTGTAAGAACAACGCCTTCTCCTGTACCACCTAATACATAAAAACCTTGTACACCTGCATTTAGTTGATAGTCGATAAGCTTTTGAACAACATCTTCCATTATTTTGCCATTTTTGTCGAATGGAGTTATGAGAGCTGGCATAATTCCACTAAATTTTACTTTAGACATTTTTTGCGAAGAATTACTTTGAGCAAAAGATGTGTTTTGAAAAATTCCGAGTGCAGCCATACTTGCACCAGCTTTTAAGAAGTTGCGTCTATTAAGTTGTTTCATACAACACAAGAAACTATGTTTTATATATGCAATGTCGAGTTTTTTTTGACAAAAATTTTTATATGTTGTGAGGCTGTTTTCTATTATATTATTTGTTGCTTTTTCTGTAATATTGATAGAGTGTTTTTTTTCATATATAGAAATTGTAAACACATTCCAACATATTGATTTTTATAAAACAAAAAACGCATCTAATTTCCGATGCGTTTTGCTTTGTGTAAATTTGTTTGCTTTTTAGAAACCTTTAACTTTGAACAACGATGTAACCGAAAGGTTATTGTGTATTCTCAAAATTGCTTCAGTCAATAGAGGTGCAACAGAAAGAACTGTTATCGGATAATCTTTAAATCTTTCTTGAGGTGGAATAGAATCTGTAACTATAAGTTCATCTAACCAATTTTCTGAAAGTCTATCAAATGCTGAATCTGTTAATTGTGCGTGTGTAACAGCAGCCTTAACCGATTTTGCACCATTGTTTTTCAGAATTTTTGCAGCTGCTGTAAGTGTTCCAGCAGTTTCTGTCATATCGTCAACAATGAGAATATCTCTGCCTTCAACATCTCCCACCAAATTTGTAGCTTCAACTGTTTCAGCATTTATTCTACGTTTGGCGATAAAGCCCAACTGACAATCAAACATAGTTGCGTATGCCTGAGCACGTTTCAAACCACCAACATCAGGAGAGAATACTGTGAGATTTTCTGCTGGTTGATCCTTCAAATAATCATAAATTACAGGAGAAGCGTATAGATGGTCGCAAGGAATATCAAAAAAGCCTTGAATTTGAGTTGCGTGCAAGTCGAGAGTTAAAACTCTGTCAACACCTGCAGCAACTAGCAAGTTTGCTACCAACTTTGCTGTAATTGGAACACGAGGTTGGTCTTTTCTATCCTGACGAGCATAACCAAAGAATGGCAATACCGCGGTAATACGCTTTGCCGATGCACGCTTAATAGCATCAACCATAATGAACAATTCCATAACATTTTCGTTTGTAGGATTGCAAGTAGGTTGAATGATGAAAACGTCATCACCTCTTATATGGTCGTGTACCTTTACAAAAGTTTCACTGTCTGGGAATGATTCCACTAACATATTACCGAGTGGAATTTGCAGACTATTCGTTATAGCTTTAGCAAGCTCTGGATGAGCTCTACCTGTGAATATTTTGAGATTGTCGATTTTCATCTGTTTTATATTGCTTAGGGTTCTACCTAATTGTGTATTTTTCAAGGTTGGTAGTTCCTAAAAAATTGTCAATATAAAACGGATTTTTTTAGCACGATTTTATGAGAGCAATTACTGCTTTGTAATCGGGTTCTTCTGTAATTTCTTTGTTAAGGGCAGAGTAAATAACTTTTCCATTTTCATCAATTACAACGATAGCCCTAGCTAGAAGTCCGCATAAAGTACCATTTTTAATTTGTACGCCGTAATGCTTGCCAAATTTTGATTTATATCGGCAGTCGGAAAGCATTATAACATTTTCTATTCCCTCAGCTATGCAAAATCGGGTTTGAGCAAATGGCAAGTCTTTCGATATACATAAGATTTTTATATTTTGTAAGTTAGAGGCTTATTGATTAAATCGTCTAACCGTCATAGCACAAACTGATGTGTCTAAACTAGGAAAGATATTTAAGATGATTTTTTGTCCTTTAAAATTATCTAGAGTTAGATTTGTTAAATCACCTTTCGCAAGACAGAAGTTTGGAGCCTCTTGTCCTTCTTTGATGAAATCGCCCGATAATTCAACCGCATTTCCTTTGAATTTTGTATCCATAATGTAAAAAAATCGGCATTTTTCTTAAAAAAATGAGCATTTTTTGTACATTTTTTTATTTTTTTTACATATTTTTTACGCATTTTTTGTCGTTTTTTAGTTACATAATAAGTTTGCTATTGTTTGTAAAATATGCTCAAATTGATGTATGCGTATAATAAAACAAATTCTGGCATTATTTCTCGTATTTACGGGGATTGCCGTATTGTTTTTGGCATGTTCGATTCCTGCGTATTTTACGGCGGTTGATAAGCATATAATAATAGCTGCTGGAAAATCTACTAAAACATTAGAAGATGTGGCGATGTTATCGTTGGATAATTCTCAAGTATCTACTGCTTTGATAGTTGCAAAATGTATGCATATGCCAGAATCTTTTGAAGTATCTGCTGAAAAACTATTGAATAAGTATCCAATTTGGCGAATAAGCGGGGGAGATTCTCCCTTTTTTGAAACATTTTGTTCATCAGTTGAATTCTCAAAAGGTAATTTTATTCCAGTATATGATACGTTGGCTTCACGAGAAAATAGAAAGAAATTATTAGATTTTTTGTCGCAAACAAAGAGTTCTGCGGTTAGGAAAATTTTGAATTTACGCAATTTAAATACAACGATGTTGCCGCCTTCTTACACTAGTGCAGGAGCTCCGTATGAAGCTGCATTATTGAGTATGGCTCTGTTGGCTCAATCTTCAAATATGAGTGAAAATTTTGCTTATGAATTGTCGTCTATGATATCAGATATATCTAACTCCGCTACGCAAGAGAAGTTTGAAACTTGCATTATTGGAATTTTTGCTTTGTCGAAAAATCTAGATTATAGTTCATTATCTACGTTATTTAAAGTTTTTCAACATACTGATGAAGTTTTTGATTTTGCAAAAATTTTTATTTCACAAAAAGATTCTCACTTTAGATGTTGTATGTATTCAGCAACAATATTGATGGGGAATTCTAATTTGTGTTACGATTATTTGAAAAATGCGAAAATAAGAGAATGGGGTAATTTGTCATTTGCTTTAGGGTATGGCGAAGGAGGTGTGAAAATACTTCTTGAGAATAAAAAACCAATATATGAAAATTCCCCATTTGAGGATTTTATAGACTCTTATTGTTCACCTATGAAAAATTTATTTGCTCCTTTATGTGCAAAAAATTTGAATGTAGCTTTGGCGATGAAAATACTGTTAGTTATTATAGGTATGTCTATAATATCATCTGGTGTATTTCGTTTCATAGGTTTTAATAGGGCAGGTGCATTTTTTTACATGCGATGCATATTGATGGGGGTTGTTTGTTCGATATTGTTTTTTTGGGCAATAGAACCTTCGGCTTTTGAAGTAAAAATTCAAAATAGTACTGCAAGTGACATAAAAATAGCTTTCAATAAAATAAAATCAAATATGGTAGGAGATAAAGATACTATGTTATCAGT
>JAGAOA010000243.1 GCA_017623955.1 Opitutales bacterium | reverse complement strand
ACTTTCAACAGCCTTTGCCTGTGAAAAATGTGCCACAATATACCAACCATTAACAGTTCAAAGTTTCTCTTTTAACCACCCCAACGGAGCCTGCAAATACTGTGGCGGTATCGGACGCGTTATGCGAACAAATCCAAAACTTGCAATCCCCGATGAAACAAAATCAATCAAAGATGGAGCAATTAAAGCTTGGCGTATAGGTTCTAAGAGCATAATTATTATGCATAACCGCATTATGCGGCAACTTGCTGAACAGTATCCGTTTTCTCTTACAACACCGTGGAAAGACCTCCCCGAAGAAATACGTAACTTCTTGCTATACGGAGATAAAGATAGAATTTTCAGCTTGCGAATTCGACGTGGAAATACCAGACCAATAGCCATGACTTTCGATGGAATTTTGGCAGATGTCGATAGAATATGCTTTGAAACATCAAGCGATTCCGTCAGAGCAAGATTATCTACATTCCAAACCATATCCATTTGCCCCGAATGTAATGGAGCAAGACTTTCAGCTCGCTCAAGAAACGTGTTTGTTGAAGATGTTAGCTACGATAAATTTTGCTCTATGAGCGTAGGGAATGCACTCAAATTCATATCTAAATTGGTAGACAATAAAAAGTATGCTCCTGTTCAAGACGCAGTAAAGGGGTTATATGAACGTCTCACCTTCTTAGAAGAAGTAGGCCTTTCATATATTGGTTTAGACAGAGAAGCCTCAACATTATCTGGAGGAGAAGCACAAAGAGCTAGACTTGCGACCCAACTTGGAATGGATTTAACTGGAGTAACATACGTCTTAGACGAACCCACAATAGGCTTGCATAAATCAGATAACTTCCGATTAATCAATGCTATACAAAAATTAAAGTCTCGCGGCAACACAGTTCTTTTAGTCGAACACGACGAAGATGCACTAAACGCATCAGATTGGATTGTAGAACTCGGCAAAGACGCTGGCGAAAAAGGAGGGGAACTTGTATTCAATGGAAGCGTAGAAGCTTGCAAGCAGTCTGAAGACTCTAGAACTGGGATGTATCTTTCTGGGAGAAAAAAAATAGAACGCCCAGCCCCACAACTAAAATTGATAGATAAGTACCTAACTATAAAAAATGCATCGGAAAACAACCTAAAGAACATCAATGTAAAATTCCCAATAGGTTTATTTACAGTAGTTTGTGGAGTGTCGGGTTCGGGGAAAAGTACACTAGTAAATGACATTTTAGCAAAAGCTGCAGCAAATAAGTTAAACGGCGCTAAAGAAATTTCTGGAAGACATGGCGGAATTTTGGGCTTAGAAAACTTCACTACATGCGTTCGTGTCGATCAATCTCCAATAGGCAAAAGCCCCCGTTCTAATCCAGCAACATACACAAAATTGTTCGATTTATTAAGAGAATTATACGCCCAATGTCCACTGTCTAAAGCAAGAGGCTACCAAGCTGGTAGATTTAGTTTCAATGTCAAAGGTGGCAGATGTGAAAATTGTCAAGGCGATGGGTGTATTCATCTTGATATGCAGTTTTTGGGCGATGTTTTCGTTACATGTCCTAGTTGTAATGGAAAACGTTATAATAGAGAGACTCTAGAAGTTCGCTACAAGGGTTTAAATATAGCAGAAGCATTAAATCTTACTGTTGATGAAGCACTTGAGGTATTTGGAGCTCATCCTAAAATACTAGCAAAACTTCAAACTTTAAAAGATGTAGGCTTAGGATATATCCGTTTGGGGCAAGCCTCAAACACACTTTCAGGCGGAGAAGCCCAAAGTATAAAATTGTCTTTAGAATTGTCGCGTCGTACAAGAGGACAAGCTTTATATATTTTAGATGAACCCACAACAGGTCTTCATTGGGACGATGTAGATAAACTTTTAAAACTACTTTTCAAACTCAGAGACGCTGGAAATACAATCATTGTTATTGAACATCATCCCGATTTCATACGTTTGGCAGATTATTTGATTGAATTAGGCCCAACAGGAGGAGAAAAAGGTGGATACCTTTTAACAAAGCAATAAAAATGAAAAATGGTAGCTTTTGTGCGACTTAGCGTTAAAAAAAGCATCTTTTATGCATAGAAAACACTTATTTTAACACACATTGAGCAAAAAGAATTGACACTTAAGTTATATTATTCTTTCATTTCACAAAGAGGGAGTTAATTTATATATGAAAAAAATTTGCCTAGATAAAAATGTTACAGAATTTCATAAAACTATAACTTTTAATACTCCAAAAGACGCATATATACAAATAGTTGAAGCCTTGCGAGAATTTTGGGGAATGAATGCACAAGTGGTCTCAGCTGAAGTATTTGCACCTTGGTCGTTTGGCGAAGTAATTGCCCCACTAACGAATGCAAATTTCCCACTAAATTGGATATGCCCCCTTGATGAAAATGCTAAGCCGTGCCTAGCTGGTATTCATTTTGTAGGCGTATCAGGAACCGAACTTAACTTCCACAAAAGTAAACACGGAGCAAAAGCTGTTGTTTACGAAGATTCGCAAAACATATATTGCCGTACTTTTGGAGTATTAGGTGCAGCTGGCAATGAAGACGGGTATGTGCATACGCACTCAAACCTAAACGAGCTTGAAAGTATATTAAAAATGTGTGGTTTTGAATACACAGATGTTGTTAGAACTTGGTTTTATAACGATGACATCCTTTCGTGGTATCCCGATTTCAATAAAGCTCGAACAGAATTTTACTCGCAACGTAAAATATTCGATGGGCTATTACCTGCAAGCACAGGTATAGGTGCTCCCAATCCATCTGGTAAAAAAATCACATCTGGCGCATTTGCTATAAAATCAAAAATTGGCAAAAAGGCGGGTTCCGAGGACTTTGTTTGTGAATTACCCTCGCCATTGCAAGGAGGTGCAACAGAATACGGTAGTTCATTCTCACGTGCAGTTGAAGTTGTATCAGAAACTAGTAAACGTGTTATGATTTCTGGGACAGCAAGCATAGCTCCAGATGGCAAAACAGTTAATATTGGTGATATTCAAAAGCAAGTTGAACTAACATTAAATGTTATCAATGGAATTTTAACCTCAAGAGGTATGACATTTTCCGATACAACAAACGCAATAGTCTATTGTTTGCGTCCAGAATATTTTAGTATTTTTGAAAAATGGAACAAAGAAAACAATATAAGCTTTTGTCCATCACATAGTATAGTTTGTCGCAACGATTTACTTTTTGAGATAGAACTTGAGGCTGCAAAAAACTTATAACAATTTAAAGTGCATATATTCATTATATGCGCTTTACTTTTAAATAAGGCGCAGATGCAGAAGGAATAGCAACATCACTATCACCTACCCTTAAGATAATTTCGTCTTTTGAGATAGAAACTACATCTAAAATAGAATTTATGTGAATGTTCAATTTTGCAAAAAACTTAACATTTTTTTCATTACCACAATCTAGAACCATACACCTATCGCCGACATCTACATCATTTACAGAAACAGAAAATTTACATTTCTTGGAACAATCACCGTTTTTCTTTGAGCAAGATGAGCATAAATTAGCATCCGTTGTCTCTAGAAATTCCACTAATTTTTTCATAATAGAATCTTCTAAAGCGTGTTCCATTTTACACGCAGCAACATCTGCCTCCGTCTTATTTACCCCTAGAGTATTAGTTAAAAAATCGCTCAGTAGTTTGTGTTTTCGGCGAACATTTTCAGCCAACGCTTCACCTGCTTGGGTAAGAAGAACTGGTTTGTATTTTTCGTAAATAACTAAACCACGTTGTGCTAGAACATTTAAAGCAGAATTAACAGAAGGTTTTTTTACCGACATAGCACTAGCAATATCAGTCATTCTTGCTGAACCTTTTTCGGCAGACAACGAAGATATTGTTTCAAGATAATCTTCTAAATTCTCCGATAACTTTTTTGAATGTTCTTCCATAAGAAAGCTTTTTAGCTAATTTGATTACGATACATATAACAGTCAAGCATAATCGACTTAGTAATCTAATACTTCGCCCGTTTTAATTTTTATTATTCGTTGATTTGTACTACCTCTAAACGATAAATTTACATCTCGTTTGCGTTCTATATAAGGACCATCGACCAAAACATCTATATACTTTAGACATTTACTTCTAATTGGGTCTTTTATTAAATTTTCATATACAAAACCTGTGTAGCACCACACATTCACTTTTGTATTCTTTTTTAGTTTTTTTAAAA
Source organism: Opitutales bacterium (assembly GCA_017623955.1). The sequence goes on along the minus strand of JAGAOA010000243.1, from coordinate 2,899 downwards.
ATTCTAAAAGAGCCTCTGGATTATACATTGGGTCACCACCACTCAAAGTCACACCGCTTAGTAACGAGTTTGCCTTTATTTCAGAAAATATACGTTCTTGCAAAACTTCATCTAGAACAGTACCTTGTTCATACGCCCACGTCTCTGGATTTTGACACCCTTTGCAACAATGAGAACATCCCGAGAAATATATCGAATAACGAAGTCCTTCGCCATCGACAATAGTCTCAGGATACACATTTATAACTCTCAGTGGTAACATTTTAAACTTAACAGTGCTTAACTCTGTCTCGCTCTTCTGCTTGTTTTGCAGAATTCCAAGTTTCTAAACTACCCGTAAGGTAACCGGTAATACGACGAATTCTAGTAATGTCTTCGCTACCACATACTGGACAAGTTGAATATATAACTCCCTTGTATCCACATGAACGACACGTATCAACAGGATGATTTATCGAACCATAGCCAATGTTTGCATCATTCATTGCCTTTACTATTGTAAATATGCTCTTGACGTTTTTCTTTGCTTCACCATCAAGTTCGACGTATGTAATGTGCCCACCTTTTGTTATAGCATGGAATGGAGCTTCTAAACGTATTTTTTCTAATGCACTTATTGGACGTTTTACATCTATATGGAACGAATTTACATAATATTCTAAGTCATTAACACCTGGAATTACGCCATATTTTTCCCTGTCCATACGAGTAAATCTTCCAGCCAAACCTTCTGCTGGAGTTGCCAAAACAGCATAATTCAAGTTGTACTTTTTCTTATATTTTACTACAACTTCGTTCATAACTTCGATAGCTTCTGTCAAAGTTTTATATGCTTCTTTATTGTCTGCATGACCTTCGCCATATATAGCAACCATTGCGTTGTGTCCGCCAATAAAACCAATACCTAATGTTCCATGATTTAACAAATCACCGACCTGTGAGTCTGGAGAAATATCTTTACCACCTTTCCAAATGTTATTTCCCATCATAAATGGGAACTGACATGCCAATGCAGTACGTTGATACTGAAAACGTTCGTACAACTGTTCAGCAATAGACTCTGCCATCGTGCGAACAGATGTTAAGAATATATTTTTTGCTTCGTTTTCTATGACGTGTTTATCTGAACCTGGCCACATTTCTTCAGCTTCTCTTTTAGCTTCAATAGCCAATCGAGGCATATTCATAGATGTGAATGATAAATTTCCTCTACCCCACGATGTTGTCTCGCCGTGCAAATTTTCAAAAACTCTAGTACGACATCCCATTGTGGCTAGTTCATACTTAAAACGATTTTTATCGTTCTTTTTCCAGAGTGGATTTACATTGTATGGGGTATCTAAGAACAAGAAATTTGGGAACAATGATGTAGATGTTGTCTTGCACGATTTCAACAGTAGGTCGAAATTAGGTGCACTAAATTTTATTTTGCCCGACATAGCTTTATCAAAATCTTTTAAAGCTTTTTGAGCATCGGCTTCAGAATAAGAAACCCCTTCTTTTACTTTAAAAATTTGAATTGGGAAAATCGGAACTTCGCCTCTACCTAAACCTTCAACAGTAGCATCAAGTAACTCACTAATTACCATTCTACCTTCAGGAGACGTATCAGTACCATAATTGATAGAACTGAACACAACCTGATTTCCTCCGCGAGAATGCATAGTATTTAGATTATGGATAAACCCTTCCATAGCTTGATGCGTTTCTTTACGAACTTGCTCACGCGAATGCGATAACAAATAATCTAAATCGCTATCAGAGATTTTTATTTTTAATTTCTTTGCTAAAGCAAGTAAATCGCTCTTCTGCTTTTTAGACATCTCAATCGATGTTATCTTCTTTTGAGCAAATGTCTTTAATTGAGCGACTTCTTTGCTATCTTCAGCCAATCTAGCAACAAATACAAAGTCTTTTATAACTTGTTTTTTGAAAGACTTCAGAACCCCTTTCGCCATAAAATAATCGAATGCTGGAATTGACTGACCACCATGTTGTTCGTTCTGATTAGTTTGAAAAATAATCGTTGCTAAAGTTGCATAACTCAAGATAGACTGAGGCGTACGAATGCTTCCATTCTTTGTATGAAAGCCACGTTCAAAAATATCCTCAAGATCGTACTGAACACATGTTGTCGTCTTAGTTGGATAATAATCGAGATCGTGAATATGAATATCTCCGTTCCTATGAGCTCTTGCGTATTTCACTCCAATTAGATATTTATGAGCATAATCTTTTGTAATTTCAGACGCAAAAGTCATCATCTGTCCAGCAGGAGTATGTGAACTCATATTAGCATTGCTCAAATTCACATCATTGCGTTCTATTGAAACAATGCCATCCATAGTACGCTTCATAGACGTACGTTTATCGCGTTCAGTGTTACGCCACTCTCTATAAATTATGTACTTTTTGGCTATATAAGGATTTGCGAGCATCAACTCATGCTCAACAATATCTTGAATTTCTTCAACTGTAATGCGATCTTTATCGATAGATTTCACCACACGACGCACTATTTTGTCAATTTCTAACGATTGATTATTTATACCACCAGCATTGTAAGCTTTTGTTATAGCTCGACGTATTTTATCTGAAGTGAAAGTTTCTTCATTTCCATCGCGTTTAACTATTAAAATTGATTTTTTTTCTTGTGTTGAAGACATCGTTTTATGTTTCCTATTGATTTCGACAGACATAAATACTACCGATACCAAACCAACATCGGCAACATTTAAATATGCGAAGTTTATTTATATTGTTGTTGTTACAACGCCTTATACCCGAAAGCATTGGTACAGATTGACTGACAGGTCTTCTGGCTTATCCCTGTTTGTAAACCTTCCCAATTAAAAAAATCAGTGGTATAAAAAACAAACATTTTTTGGACTTACAGCAG
>JAGAOA010000242.1 GCA_017623955.1 Opitutales bacterium | reverse complement strand
CCCACAACGGTTGCTTTAGCTATTCCATTGTATAAGAATAGGTACGAGATTTTACGTAATCTTCCAGAAGTTGCAACCGCAACAATTGTATCTAGTGTAGTAAGTGTTACATCGACGTGTCTGATTGCGTACTTCACAAATCTGGATGAACTTTTGAAACATTCATTACTTTCGAAATGTGTAACAACACCTGTTGCAATCGAGATTACAAAAATGCTTGGAGGCATAGAGGGCATTGCTGTTTGTTCTGTTTGTATAACTGGGATAATCGGAGCTTTTTGCGGACACGCAATCTTAAATCTAATAGGTATAAAGCGAGACATTACAATAGGCTTGGCGATTGGTTCTACTAGCCATGTTATAGGAACGACTCGATGTTTAGAAAAAAGTCAAGCCCAAGCGGCTGCAGGGGCTTTAGTTCTCATAACGAGTGCATTGTTTACTGCATTTTTTATATCATTTGTATTTTAGCTTATTTCAAAAGTAAATTGATTTTTGGCATTGTCTGCACGCGATAAATCTTTTGTGTGTAACGAGTAGAATAAGTATGGCGAAAACGTCATAACTTTAACAGTTTTGCCATCGGGCAAGAATTCTAATATTCTTAACCAGCCGTCGCAACCATGAGCATAAGTGCGATCTCCGTGCATAGCAAAAACCATTGAATAAACATTTTTACCAGCATCGTTTTTGTCAACGCGAAATGCGGAATTTGCATCTACTGTTGGAATGGGCGAGGACGCATGTCCGTTTAGAACTAAACGCAAATTGGGTGTTTTTTTGACAAGGTTATTCCAAACATCTTCACCGCCGATGATGTCTTCGGGGTATTTGTGTCGTCTTTTATACATTTTGTTGGCTTTTGTGAATTCACCGTCCATATTGATGTAATCGTGTATTAGCAATATGCAAGTTTTGTCGACAAATTCAGTTGTTGCTTTTTTGTGTACCCATTCTAAAACAGATTTTCTAGGGCTAAATTCTATCGAAAACACCATGACTCGTCCCCATTTTCCGCCTAAGTCGACTTCAAAAACTGCATTTTCAAAAGTTGGTACTCCAAATTTGTTTTCGCACATTCCACGCAACATTTGTGTCGATAACCTATTGCGTTGAGTGTTGAAAATTTCGTTGAAATGCGTGTTTCTATCTTCTATGTTTCTTCTACCGTAGTCGTGATTGCCTGTGCATGCTATGTAGGCAACTTTGTTGTCTAAGCGAGCGAAGTGGTCAGATACCGATTGCCACATTTCTTTGCTTGAACAATCGCCACCTTTGTCAGCAAATATATATTGTGATTCTTCATTAAATTCCACTAAATCGCCTGCAAATAGTGCACATTTTGTGTTGAGTTGCTTTCTGGTTTTTGCAATCCATGCAAACATCATTGAAGCGATAGGATGTGTAACTGTATCGCGACAATATCGTTGAATATCTCCTACAAAAATAATGGATGTTGAATTTTTGTTAGAGCGAGTTGGTTCAATTTGTCTGTAATTTTTTTTGTTTCTTTCTGTTGTTTTAACTTCTTTGTTTGATTTAGCAAAAATGTCGAATTTTGATAATAATAATAGAGCCGACGAGCCGAAAATTTTTGTGAATATTCTTCTGTCCATAATACGAAATTATTTTTGTTAAAAATAAGTGTAGGTGTTTGATTTCAATTATCTTTTGTTGCTTGTTTACTGTCAAGTTTTTTTAAAGTCTAATAATATTTAAAAGTCTGTCGAATTTGTTGAATTTTACGCAAAAATATGCTTGAAAGAATGTTCTTATTTTGCGATTGTTATCAGATTATGGCAGATAAAACAATAGATATTGATTACGTTGCAAAACTTGCACGTATAGAGCTTACAGAAGATGAGCGTGTAAAATACTCTTCGCAGTTAGAACAGATTTTAGATTATTTCAAAAAACTTTCGGCTGTCGATGTTGAAGGTGTAGAGCCTAGTGCTCATGCTCATTCCATATATAACGTTTGGCGTGACGATGAGCCTACATCTGGAATGAGTATTGATGATGCATTATTAAATGCACCAGCAAAACGTGAAAATCAAATAGTTGTCCCTAAAGTAGTAGACGACGCATAATAGAAAAGAAGTTGGCTATGAGCGAAGAAATTTTTTATAAATCAGTCTCAGAACTCGATGCAATGCTCGATGCAAAGCAGATTTCAGCAAGTGAGTTAACAAAAGCATACATTGAACGTACAAAGGCAGTTGATGATAAAGTTCAAGCGTTCTTATCGTTTGATGAAGATGCTACAATGGCATCTGCGAAAGCTTCTGACGAACGTAGAGCAAAGGGCGAAAAACTTTCAGCCTTAGATGGCATTCCAGTGGGTTTGAAAGACGTAATTGCTGTTCGCGGACAAAAGCTTACATGTGCAAGTAAGATGCTTGAAAACTACGTAAGTCCATATACAGGAACAGCAGCGAAAAAGCTTGAAGAAGCTGGTGCAGTTTTCTGGGGCAGACTCAATATGGATGAGTTTGCAATGGGTTCGTCTTGCGAAAATAGTGCTTTTATGAAAACCAAAAATCCTTGGGATTTAGAGAGAATTCCAGGGGGAAGTAGTGGTGGTTCTGCCGCCGCAGTTGCAGCGGGAGAATGTGCAGTTGCCTTGGGTAGCGATACAGGTGGCTCAATTCGTCAACCAGCGTCATTGTGTGGTAT
>JAGAOA010000241.1 GCA_017623955.1 Opitutales bacterium | reverse complement strand
GACGAAGTTGAAATCGTTGGCTTGGGCGAAACTCGCAAAACAACTGTTACAGGTGTTGAAATGTTCCGCAAGATGCTCGACCAAGGTCAAGCAGGCGATAACGTTGGTCTCCTCCTTCGTGGTGTAGAAAAAGACGATATCCAACGCGGTCACGTATTGGCAAAGCCAGGTTCAATTACACCTCATAAGCAGGCTAAGGCTCAAGTATACGTATTGACAAAAGAAGAAGGTGGTCGTCATACTCCATTCTTCACAAACTATCGTCCACAGTTCTTCTTCGGCACAGCTGACGTAACAGGCGTTTGCAAATTGCCAGAAGGTGTTGAAATGGTTATGCCAGGCGATAACATCGAAATCGAAGTTGAACTCCAGAAGCAAATTGCTATGGAAAAAGGTCAACGTTTCGCTATTCGCGAAGGTGGCCGCACAATCGGTTCGGGTCGTATCTCGGAAATCATTGCATAAGCAATATAATTGACACTTTGCCAGAAGGGTATAATTCCCTTCTGGCTTTAGTGTTTAAGCTGAGCGATTTTTTTTAAAAAAAACTTGACAATCGTTCAAAATTAAACAAAACATACACATTTTAATACAGGGGAATAGTTCAATTGGTAGAGCAACGGTCTCCAAAACCGTGTGTTGGGGGTTCGAGTCCCTCTTCCCCTGCGTTATTTTTAAATAATTATAGCCTTTGTTACAATATGAAGGTTAAAAACAAAAGCACTTAGTGCATTTTATACAATGACAAATCCAATCAGCAAAATTAGACAGTTTTATAAGGAAACCGTAGTCGAGTTGAAAAAGGCTTCTTGGCCAACTCGTGCAGAGTTGTACAGTTCAATAGTAGTGGTTTTCGTTGCAATCGGTTTGTTGGGAGCTTATGTAGCTTTGGCAGACTTCTCCATATATAATGTGGTTAATTTGCTAACAGGATTGGTAAATGGAAAATAGTTTTATGGATACCACACAAGAACAGACTACGCCAAGTCAGGCACAAGACAGTTTGCGAAAGTGGTACACTGTCCAAACTCGTTCTAATATGGAACGAAAAGCGGTTGAGAATCTAAAACGAATGATTGACCGTGAAGAAATGGGCGAATATATTTCGAAAGAAGATGTTCTAGCACCAGAAGAATCTGTATCAGTATTGGTACAAGTAAAGCGTAAGGGTAGATTTGAACAACAGCAGAAAAAAGTTACGAGAATGTTGTATCCTGGCTATATTTTTGTTCGTGCTAAGCTCTTTGATGAAGATGAAAATTTTTTAGAAAAACCTTGGTATTTTATAAAAGGGATAAATGGTGTTATTAATTTCATAGGTGGTGATAGACCAATAGCATTAAGTGCAGAAGAAATTGATAATATAAAAGCTCATAGTCAACAGGGGGCTCAAGTTAGACCAGCAGTTATCTACAATGTTGGAGAAATGGTTAAGATTACAGAAGGTCCATTCTTGGGCTTGATGGGTCAGGTAGAAGAAATAAATGAAGAAATTTGCAGACTAAAAGTTAGTGTAAATATCTTCGGTCGTTATACCCCAGTTGAACTTGAATATAATCAAGTAGTAAAAAGCGAAGAAGTAGAGTAACATTTTACGCACAGCCTCAAGCAAAAAGTAAAACAATTCTTATAAGAAAAATACAATGGCAAAGAAAGTAGTAAAAGAAATTAAGT
>JAGAOA010000240.1 GCA_017623955.1 Opitutales bacterium | reverse complement strand
GGCTCCCGAGCGAACCGATTTCCCGGTGCAACAATTATGTATTGCCGATTTGTTTTCGTGCGTCAATTCAGCAGCACAATGCAGCGACCGAACAATCGCCACCAACACCCATGCCCCATTGAAAATAAGCACCTTGCACGGTCTTCTAAATTTACTCCTTCTCATTTGCTTGCGATTTAATAGTTAGACTATTATTAGAGTAGGAGTTTTTTCGGCTTTTGGTTGGCAGCTACTTGCTTGCCCTAATCAGCTCCGCAAAGTTTGCGCCTATTGCAATCTATTTATCATCAGCTATCATCGTTTATCACTGTTTATCAAATATTTGGGCCGTATTTGAGCCACAAATCCGTAAAATTCTTATTATCAATAACTTTTACATTCTGCATCGGCAAGTAAAAGAGCAAACAAGAAAAGTCTGTGATATGTAATTCATCGAAAATTAGTTAGTTCCATAAAATACTCTCAATTATATTAAAAACTATCTACCTGATTTAATATATTATTATTTTTCGGTATCTTTGTATGTAGAATATCTATAGCACCTAAACTATATTAATTAAACTAAATTATGAGAACAAAAATGACTTCTAAACAGATTGCTTTACGCCTAAAGAATCTGAACAAGATCAATCCATATTATAAAATATATTCTAATGCGATAGATGCTATCAATAGAGAGTTTTTTACAACACAATTAGCGCGACAGGGATTGTATGGTATCAGAGAAGCATGTAAGATAAAAGATGCCTCTGTTAAATTCAGTATTCAAATACCAAATACAGAAGGTAATACAATAAGGCAAGAACGCCGTAAATCACACATAGTAGAAATACTTAAGAAGACTATTAGGCATGATTTGTACGCTGCGTCTATCAACAATCTTGTATCCATTACAGAACAATACTTGTGTGATCTTTTAGAATCTGTATTGAAAAAACACCCACAGAAGTTAAGTCTAAGTATTACGGATGAAAAAACAGACAAAAAGACAGAAACATCTATTCCTATGTCACAGGTATTATCTGCATCATCAATTTCGGAAATTATAAACTCATTGATAGTAAAAAGAATTTCTTCTATTTTCTATGCATCACCAGATCAGTATTTTAGCTACTTTGCAAAAATAGTAGATATTTCAATTGATCAAGGTCTTATAGATCAGTATATAGAGATAAAAGCCACTAGAGATTTACTTGTTCATAACAAAGGGAAGGTGAACAACATTTACATTGGGAAATGTAAAAAAAATGCGAGGGTCACAGATACAAAGCAGAATATCCCATTATCTGAGGAGTACTATATCAAAAGTGCCTCTGCAATGAAAAAAATCATTCGTGTTGTGCATGAAAAAGCATCAAGAAAACAGCTGAAACTCACAAAACGTAAAGACATATTTTTATATAGCAATTAGTTGCTATAGAACAAACCTATACTCCTAGCACATTCTCGGACAAATCGCAGTAATTCGGATTTTTCTTTTATAAAAATAAGGGGCGCCAAGTTTGGGACTGCCCTCTACAGGAAGTGTATAGTAAATATTCTCGTAATGCACAATCTTTCAATGCAATGCAATAATTGAAGGTGAAACGATTTTGCAAACAAACCCGTTTATCGCTTTTCTGAACAGAAGTTCAGGAATAAAACGAGGACAACCACACAATACCTATAATATCATCATAACCGATACCAAGCAGAGGCAACACCTCTGCTTTTTTTGTGTCGTTGTCCGAGCTTTCGGGCGGATATTCCTATGCTTTTCGTAGGCAACCGCAAAATAAATGAAAAATTTTTGCCCTTGTTCCAAACCGTCCCGGACAAAGGCTCCCTATACTTACAATGAAGCGACCACAATCGCACAGACTTACATTTATGTTTAACCAATAAAACCAAAAACTATGGAAGTATTAACTATCGAACACAGTGCTTTTCAGCAGCTGATTAGCAAAATTGATGCAATGGACGAGTTCATTCGCAAAGCCAAGTTAGAGCAGCAAAGTTCTCTCGACGACGATTGGGTTGATGGGCAAGCCGTCTGCGAATATCTCTGCATCTGCGACAAAACTCTACAACGCCTACGCAGTGCCGGCAAAATCACTTACAGCACCATTGGCAACAAGTATTACTACCAGATTGCAGAGATCAAGCGTTGCTTGCGTGCTCACACAATCAAGAGTAGCGAGGAGATGCTGCAAAACCTAATCGCCCACAAACGAAATAGCAAAGCGAAAGCGAGTGCTAATGTTCAGTAAACCGAAGAGAGGTGGCAACAAATAGAGGCCATCTCTCTTCGATTTTGTCAATTCAAAAATTATTCGTAAATTTGT
>JAGAOA010000239.1 GCA_017623955.1 Opitutales bacterium | reverse complement strand
TTCGTTAATTCTTTTAACAGGATACTGTGATGTTTCAATTCCTCCCTTTTTTATCTTTATATTTAATGTTGCACTTTCAACAGCAAAAGAAATCGATGCTATCAAAAGACTCACTAACGTTAGTATTGTTCTCTTCATCATATAAAAATGTAGGTTGATACGATTAGTGTACTATTTTCATGAAAGTTTTTCAAGTAGTTATTTATGATACCATTTTAAATTTATGTATATCTATTAATCTATAAACAAATACTTCATCGACTTTACGGTTTTACCACGATAACTGAAGTCTTTATCTGAATAATTACTTACAATTTCATCGCCATTTGCCCAACGAGTTACAAAAACATCTTTAGCAATTTCTTCATGCGAGTCCATAAACTCAAGTTGTAGATGTTTAAGTTTGCTAAATTCGTCCCAAGCTCGTTTGAGTGCATCTATACTCTGTTCAAACTCTTGCTGATTTTGACAACGAAGGTCGATATTGCCCATCCAGTTGCGAGCACCTGTTCTGAAAGCAGAATGATAATAGAATGCAGGACGACCACCAAATTCGTATTGTTTTAGTTGTGTTTTTACATCTTTTAACGAATAGTTTGTTGTCTCTGCCGATGGATTGCTCAAAATTATACCGTTGTAGACTATCTGCCAAAGTGGAACAACTCTATCGGTAACTACTGGTTGCTTACCTATGAGATTAAACGAGGTATACAAAACATAATCGAGATTTTTTGCGATATGATCAAATGGGCCTTCGGATGCAATACCTCCAAAAAGTTCACGTCCATAACTCATAATCTTATTCATATACGCACAATACTGTTTACGATTGAGTGGATGTTTTGAATCATGACAATCGTATGGCGGTACGTTTGAGACCACATCTATATAGTAAAGTCCATCGAAACCTAAATCACGAACTTTTTTGAGGTCGTATTTAGCGTAATGATTCCACGATATCTGAGCACAAACATTGTGCATTCTACCACCGCTCCAAACGGCGTTCTTTTGAAGTGAACCATCTATATTTTTACATACTATGTTTTCCGAGAAAGTATCTGCAATAGAATAGCTATCAGTACTATTGGTATGACATACAATTAAATAACCTGCATCTTTAGCTTTTTTGATTAGCTTGCGGAGTTTTTCTTCGCCACCAAGTTTTGGCTCAACTGGAAAAATCTGAGGATAACGACCATCATGGCCACTAATATTCCAACCTACCAAACATATTTCTGCTTTTTCGACTCCTGCAGATTTTAAAGCATCTATAATTTCACAAACTCTATCAAATGTTACATAAATACCAACTTCGGGCTCATTTTCTACAGTTTGATACTCTACCTTTGGCGGAGCAGGTTTCCAAGCCTGACGGATACGGATTTCTGGAGCCTGATATGCGTACTCTAAATGTGGATACTTTTTCATACGCTCTTTGATTGGCTCAACTTCACCACGCTGAAGTTGATAATTGCGATACATTCTGCCAATACCACTATAATTTGCATCACTGCCTGTGAGTGTATAATAATCTATTATGATATCCTCGTATGGAGCAAAGCCCATTTTTTCGATTTCATATCGTGGGAAAATTTCATAATTACCATTTTTTACAACGACATTTAAAGAATATTCAAACTTCAATCCACTCGCAATAGCAGCGATTGTCTTAGCTTTAGTTTTTACTCCATGTACATGCAAAGGTTGATGTCTACGAGAAAATTTTGCATTATCTAAGCGGAATGTACCTATCATCCCATTCGGGAAGAGCCAATATCCGTCATCCCCTTTTTTGGCTTTAGCGTATTGATGTACAACATCAATATACTTTGTATCTGTGGGAATATCACGGATTGGAATTTCCAAACGCTCTACGCCATTACCTAAATCTTTAAGCTCTACTTCTTTTGCAGAAGTAACTCCTTTTAGATTTGTTACTCTAATTTCGACTTTGTCGGCCGCGTACACACTAACAACCGCAAACAACATCAATGTAGCTATTAACTTATTCATAAATCAAATATACAGATAGAGAAATACTATCTTATACATATAATCTGTAAAGCTTTTTATAATAAAAAAAGAGCAACAGCTAAACTATTGCTCTTTTTTATCTATAAATATTAGTTGAATAAACGTGTAAACCAGCAACCACCACGGATAAACACATACTTCATTGGCTTTACAGTTTCGCCACGATATTCATAATCCTTGTCGGAATAGTTACTTACAATTTCATCGCCATTTGCCCAACGAGTTACAAAAACATCTTTAGCAATTTCTTCATGCGAGTCCATAAACTCAAGTTGTAGATGTTTGAGTTTGCTAAATTCGTCCCAAGCTCGTTTGAGTGCATCACCACTTTCATGAAGTTCTTTCTGAGTTTGGCAACGAAGATCGGTAACTCCCATCCAATTTTTACCATCGTCTCTAAAGGCTGAATGATAGTAGAATGCTGGACGACCACCAAATTCGATTTGTTTGAGCTGTGTTTTAGCATCTTTGAGAGTGTAATTTGTTGTCTCTGCCGATGGATTGCTCAAAATTATACCGTTGTAGACTATCTGCCAAAGAGGGACTACTCTGTCTGTTACTGCTGGTTGTTTACCCATTACATTGAATGAAATGTACAATGCGTAGTCCATTGCACCCGCAACGTGGTCAAATGGACCTTCAGATGCAGAACCGCCAAATACTTCACGAGCATTTTGCATCATCTTGTAAACATATTGTGCATTTTCTTTACGGTTTAATGGATGTTTTGGATCATGGCAAGCGTCAGGTTCAATACATGAAATAACATCAATATAATGCAAACCTTCAAAACCGAGTTCACGAATACGTTTGTGATCTTGCTTTACATATCTATCCCAAATTGGTTGAGCACAAAGAGCGTGTGTCCAGCCACCTGCCCATTTACCACGATTTTGAACTCTACCATCGGCGAGTTTACCTGTAATATCTAGCGAGAATGTATCAGCAATAGAATAGCCATCTGTATTATTTGTATGGCAAACAATTAAATAACCTGCGTCTTGAGCTTTTTTGATGAGCTTGCGAAGCTTTTCTTCGCCACCAAGTTTTGGTTCAACTGGGAAAATTTGAGGATAACGACCATCATGACCGCTAATATTCCAGCCAACCAAACACAATTCAGCCTTTTCAACCCCTTTTGATTTTAGTTCATCGATAATTTCAGAAACTCTATCGAAAGTAACAACAGGCTTCATTGGAGGCTCGTTCGCAACTGTTTGATACATAATTTTAGCTGGAACAGGCTTCCAACCCTGACGTATACGAATTTCTGGAGCCTCAGCTGCATATTTCAAATGTGGCTGTTTTTTGATACGTTCTTTAATTGTCTTTACCGCAACACTCTTAAGTTGATAATCACGATAAGTGCGAGCCATTCCGCTATAATTTGCATCATCACCCTTTTAGTCGTAAAAGTCTACAATAATTGGATCGTAAATATGGTAC
>JAGAOA010000238.1 GCA_017623955.1 Opitutales bacterium | reverse complement strand
TGCGTATTTACGCATTTTTGATTAAAAAGATTTTGCGATTTAAAAAAAAAACGCTATCTTTGCAGCGTAATTTAAAAATATAGCATTATGATTTTTCGCAGAAAGTTGTACAACGATATGCTTCGTTGGAAAAATGAGCGCAACGGTTCGACAGCTTTGCTCATCAAAGGAGCTCGTCGCGTAGGTAAGTCAACATTAGCAGAAGAGTTTGCAAAAAATGAGTATAAGTCATATATACTGATTGACTTTGCAAATCTCTCTCCAAAACTAGCGACTTTATTTGAAGATATGAGCGACTTAAATTATTTCTTCATGCACCTACAATTGGAAAAAGGTATAACTTTATATGTGCGAGAGTCGGTAATAATCTTTGACGAGATACAATTAAATCCTAAAGCGCGCCAAGCCATTAAATATTTGGTTAAGGATGGTAGATATGACTATATTGAGACAGGTTCCTTACTGTCAATAAAAAAAAATGTACAAGGTATTGTTATTCCCTCAGAAGAAACTCGCATGGTTTTGTACCCCATGGACTTTGAAGAGTTTTATTGGGCTATTGGTAATAACGCATCTTATAGTATATTACGCCAATTTTGGGAGCAGAAACGCCCATTGGATAGTTCCCACCGCAAGTTGATGCGAGATTTGCGATTGTATATGTTGGTCGGCGGTATGCCACAGGCAGTAGATACATACTTGCAAACTAACAACATGCAAGCTGTCGATGAGAAGAAACGCGAAATTATAGATCTGTACTTGGATGATTTCAATAAGATTGATTCTACGGGTAGGGCTTCCCAATTGTTTGCTGCAATCCCTGCCCAACTGAATACCAACGCAGGGCGATATCAGATATCCAGTGTGTTGGAAAACCAGGATGCACAGCGCGTAGCAGAGGTGGTTGCAGATATGGCGGATAGTATGACAATTAGTTTAGCATATCACGCCAATGATCCCAATGTAGGTTTGCCAATGAACAAGAACCTGTATCGCTACAAAATGTTTGTTGCAGATACTGGTTTGTTTGTCACTTTGGCATTTCATGATAAGGCATTTACCGAAAATATTATTTATAGCAAACTATTGAGTGACAAGTTAGAGGCAAATTTGGGATATATCTACGAGAACTTTGTGGCACAAATGTTGCGTAGTGCAGGTCATGAATTGTTTTATCATACATTTCCTGCGGAGAATAATCACAATTATGAGGTGGATTTTCTTCTCTCGCGTGGCAACAAGATTATACCTATCGAGGTAAAATCTTCGGGCTACAAAACCCATAAGTCTTTGGACGCTTTTTGCGAAAAACACTCATCTCGCATAAGTGAACGCATATTGCTTTATACGAAGGATATCAAAAGGATGGTGCAACTATTTGCATGCCAATATATTTTACCCCCTTTTTGTAATCTTCGAGAATATATAATTTCTCACCCTCGCTCTATGGCACACGCCACAGGGCTTTTTATTATTAGTAATAAAAGTTGAAGCAAAATGTAAAAATTATTTGCATATTTGCGAAAAAAATCGTACCTTTGCAGCATGAATTTTAAATCAAATACTAACGTGAAAAAGTGCTTATTTTTATTCTCTTTGCTATTAGTCTTCTTTTCTTGTAACCAACCTATTGACGATTATCCTGATCCTGTTGTTGGGAGCTATGCTTATGGCGCTGATTGCTC
>JAGAOA010000237.1 GCA_017623955.1 Opitutales bacterium | reverse complement strand
TGCTACAATGCCTAATAGAACTTTCAAAGACTATTTGATGATTTTGCGTGAGCGTATTTGGTATATAATAATAACCTTCTTCATTATTTTGGCAGGTGTTTTGTTGTATACATTCCGAGTAACACCTGAATATACATCATTTTCATCTATCCAGATTTTACGTGATAGCGAAGTTCCTATTGATGGTCCAGGTTCTGCGCAACATTCTCGTAACGATGTTATCTTGAGTATGGAAGACTTCAATACTCAAGTAAAGTTGATGGAAAGTTTTGAAATTGTTTCGGCTGTAAAATCTCGACTTAAGGAAGATGAGTTAAAGCGTTTCGTTGCGCCTTATCGTGAAATGTTTACAATAGGTATTCCTAAGAGTGAAGAAGAATTGTTGTTTGAAAATCGTAAGATTATTCCAGAACGAATGACATTATTTGTTCGTATAACATTTACGCACCCAGATAAATATACAGCTGCAAAGATAGCAAATCTGTTTGCTAGTGAGTACATAAGATTTACGCACCAAAACAGAGTTCAAAAATTAATATCATCTATAGATGAACTTCGTACAAAGGTTGCACAACAAGAATCTAAAGTAAAAGAGTTAGATAAAAAGCTTGTTGAATTCCGTGAAAAGAACAGAGCGTTTTCTCTCAATAGGGAATCAGACGTTGATAGTATGGAATTGAAAGATTTAAATGCAATTCTTACCAACGATAAGCGAGTTCTAGATTCAATATCTACACAGTGGGAAATGATTCAAACTTATAAGCGTGAGGGAAAAGACTTGTGTGAATTGCCATTTGTTTCCGACTTGCCACAAATCAGTAAGTTGATTACCGACAGATCTACGCAACGAGTTTTTGTATCTTCGTTAGAAAAACGTTATAGGGAAAAGCATCCTAAGATGATAGAGGCTCGAAAAGCTCTTGATCAAATAAATAGAGAACTTGATGTTGCAATAAATTATGCGTATCAAAAGATAGAGTCTACATATCAAAATGCGTTGAAAAATTATGAAGATTCTCAACGTCGATTGGTAGAAAAGAAAGAAGCAATAATCGATCTTGATAAAAAATCAATTATTTATAAGTCGTTAGAACGTGAACGTCAGGTTGCGGAGGGGATGCACTCATCGTTAATTGCTTCTATGAACGTTCGTACAGCACAAGTTTCTTTGATAAATGAAGGTGCAAGAATTGTAGACCATGCATCACCTTCGTTGCGTCCATCAAGTCCAAATTATATCTTGAATGTAATTATGGGCATATTTTCAGGTTTGGTAGGCGGTATAGGTATAGCATTTTTTGTAGCATTTATTGATGATAGAGCAAAGAGCGCATACGATATTGAAGCCGTGATTGGAATTCCATTGTTGGGAATTATTCCAAGAGTAGTTCGCTTGAATTCATCTGAAAAGGCTCAAGTAGCAGCATCGAATGCTGATAGAGTTACAACCGAAGCGTTCCGTTCGTTGCATTCTACCTTGAAAGTTAATGGAATGACAAAAAATGCTAAGGTAATACTTTTTACATCTACTACCCCATCAGAAGGGAAGAGCTTTGTTGTAACAAACTTGGCATTTACATGCGCTCTTAATGGAGAGAAAACAATTATTATCGATGCCGATATGCGTTTGCCTGTTTTGGCTAAGACACTAGGTATTACAACTGATAAAGGTTTGGTATCGCATATTGAAAATAAAGATGCATTAGATGATGTAATTATAAAAGATTTCTTTCCAAATCTTGATGTTCTTGTGTGCGAAAAGCGTGCAACAAATCCGATGCAAGATCTCAATTCAGAAGAGTTTTTCAATCTATTGCAAACATTGCGAGAAAGATACGATAAAGTTTTCATCGACTCTCCTCCAGTTGGAGCCGTTAGTGATGCTGTATCAATTATGCCAGCAGTAGATGGTGTAATATATGTAGTAAAGTTCAATTCTGCAAAACGTAAGGTTATTAAAAATTATATTCGTCGTTTGATGG
>JAGAOA010000236.1 GCA_017623955.1 Opitutales bacterium | reverse complement strand
TAGGATATGGCTACAATACAGATTACAGTCAACCAACGGTAAATTTTGGCAATGGTGCATCGATAACTCAACATGGAATTTATGGGGCATATAATGATTTTGATAGACCTATAAACAAATTTATGGGTGGAAACGTTAATAACAGAGTAGTGGTATCGATTGGCTCAAGTACTGAAACTGTCGATACTGGAAGCTTTGTTTTTGATGATTTCTTATATCTAGCCAAAAAAGTAACACTGAATTTGTATTCAACCAACGTCATTATTTCGGGAGCTGCAGTTGAAAATAACGAAATAAATAAAAATGCTGGTTTTACAAATGCAACATCGCAAGCAAATTCTACATTCTTTGTTCGTTCGGCAGTAGCAGAAGCAGATGCTGCGGGAAATCTTACGTTGAACAGTTTTGTATCAAATGAAATTGGAACAATAGATGCTTTTACAGGTTCAACAATAAAGCTTATTTCTGAAACTTTAAACGAAGGAGAGTCTCTTATATTACACAACTTGAAGATTACAGCTGATAGCGAAGGTAATAAGGCTTTGACTTTGATGTTGAACTTCAATGAAAATACTTCAAAAAATATGCAAATTGAAAATTTCTATGATTTATATAACGATGAAGATGTGGATATGGCAATTCAGATTTATAATCATTCTGAAAAATCTTATGTAGATGGAATTTTAGGTGAGAATTTTGCAGTGTCGCAAGATGGCTGGTTTTCAACAGTTGCAGTACCAGAACCTGCGGAATGGGCAATGATTTTTGGTGCAATAGCATTAGCGGTTGTTGCGTATCGCAAAAGAAGGTAAGATTTTATAAATTATTAGGATAAAGAGCAGTTCATCGGAATTGTTCTTTTTTTTTTGTAGAAAATCAGCTTCTTCGGGAAAACTCACAACCACAATATTGTTGATTGTAGAAGTTATATTCTTTTAGAAGTTCATTGCGTCGTTGTTGAAGACCTCCTTTGCGCCAATTATTTGCCCAAAAGGTAACTCCAGTCTTTTCTTGTGCGAAGATTCCAGCTTCGTTAATTTGCTCTAGATTTTTCCATCGCGAAGATGCTAACGTTGTTGCAAATACTTTGAAGTTATTTTTAAGTGCAAAGTTTGCAGTGTGTAACATCCGCATTTTGAAACAAAGTAAACATCTAAATCCACGTTCATGTTCATTTTCATATCCCTTTATATATTCTAACCAATAATTATGATTATAGTCGGCATCAAATTGGTCGATATTATTTAGGTTGGCAAATCGCTTACATTCGTCTTTGCGTTTGAGATATTCCTCAATGGGATAGATGTTTGGATTGAAATAATAAATTGTAGGTTTTATACCGATATCTAAGAGCTTTTCTACTATCGCGGCAGAACAGGGGGCACAACACGAGTGCAGTAGTACTTTATCAGTCTGTTCTGGTATTGTTATAGATGATAGCTTTCTTTTCATATACTCGATGTAGGTTGAACAAAAACAATTAGATTTGTCAAAAAAAAAATAAAAAAAATTATTTTTTTTTGAATATAAAAAAGCTTTACAAAACTAAATAAATAAGGTTGAATATAGCTTTAATTCTTAATCGAATATAAAAAGTTCAAAGATAGGAAATAAATATGTCAGATATCGAACAAAAAGTAAAAGAAATCATAGTTAAACGTCTCGGCGTAAACGAAGAGCAAATCACCCCCGATGCTAGCTTTATTGATAACCTCGGTGCCGATTCGCTCGATTCGGTAGAGCTTATCATGGAATTTGAAGAAGCTTTCAAAGACGAGATGGGTGGCGTTGAAATCCCTGAAAATGAAGCAGAGTCTCTCACAACAGTGGGCGCAGTAATCGACTACATCAAGAGTAAGTCGAAGAATGCTTAAGCTTCTTTGGTAGACACTGACCGACCCGCTTTTTATGCAATTAAAAAAAGTCAGGTCGTTTTTTTTGTTAATCTTAAATTACTTTTTTTATGAAAGAACGCATTGTAATAACAGGATTAGGCGTTATTTCTCCTTTTGGAGACGGCGTTGTTCCGTTTTGGGACTCGCTCAAAAATGGAAAAAATGGAGTGTCGAAAGTTAGTCTCTTTGACGCTTCTGAACTTAATTGTCAGGTAGCTGCAGAATGTAAAGAATTTGATGCAACTAAATATATGGATCCTAAAGAAGCAAGACGAAGTGACCGCTATACGCAGTTCGCTGTTGCTGATTCAAAATTGGCTATGCAGGATGCTGGTTTAGTTGTTGGTGAAAATATTGAAGCCGAACGTTTAGGCGTATTAATCGGTTCTGGTGTAGGTGGAATGGATACCATCGAAACTCAATCGAGAGCTTTTATTGAACGTGGACCACGCAGAGTCTCGCCTTTTATGATTCCTAATTTATTGGCAAATATGTCGTCGGGTGTAGTTGCAATAGATTTGGGTGCAAAGGGAGTCAATTTTAGTGTAGTTAGTGCTTGTGCAACTGGTACTCACGCAATAGGAGAAGCTGTACTGCATTTGCAACTAGGTAAGGAAGATATCATTATTGCTGGTGGTAGTGAAGCTGCTGTTACTTCGCTAAGTTTTGCTGGATTCTGTGCAATGAAAGCTATGGCAACAAACTTTAATGACGAACCTCATCGTGCTTCACGTCCATTTGACGCAGATAGATGTGGATTTGTAATGGGTGAAGGTGCTGGAATCCGAGTGCTTGAGCGTTACGAACATGCTATAAAGCGTGGGGCAAAGATTTATTGCGAAGTTGCTGGATATGGAGCAACTTGCGATGCGTATCATATTACAAGTCCTGATGTTGAAGGTCGTGGATTATCGTTGTGCTTGGATAGAACTTTGGCGGATGCTGGC
>JAGAOA010000235.1 GCA_017623955.1 Opitutales bacterium | reverse complement strand
TTTGATTTGCATTGCTATCCCATACATATTTACAAACGGCTCCAGCAGAAATTAGACCTTGAACTTGTGCGTAGATATGTCCGTGATCCAAACCTGCGGCAGCAAAGATGAATTCTCCCTTTTGGCAGACACTTTCTCCTGAACCATCGGGAACATAATCGTATCCACTAAAATGTTTTGCCATACTATCTGAAAGATTTTGTAAATTCTATGATGAAGTCTGTATCTACATTCTCGCGGAACTTTGATGACGCTGTTTTTTCTGCCAATAATTTAGCATAAGATTTATCATCAAATGGGAATACAATATCGGAGTTAGTCCATGTTGACATCAACATTGCGTTTGCCAAACACACTGAGTTGTAACCTTCTTGTGCATCAAAGTCAAATGATTCTCCATTATCAACTGCATTTACAAAATTTTTCAAAACTCCAGAATGTTGTTCGCCTTTAGAGTCGAATGTTTCTTCGGTTATTGTATCATCTGGAGTACCGAATACGTATTTTGTATTGAGTGTGTAGTTTTTAAGGCTATCAAAACGTGTAATTTTGAGTTTATCATTCTCTGCAACGAGGAATCCTTTATCGCCGGCAATTTCAAGTCGATTTGTTCCAGGGTATTCTCCGGTTGCAGTTGCAGATGTTGCAGTCATCCCATTTTCGAATTCGAAATATGCGGTTGCTTCGTCTTCAACTTCTATATTGTGATATTTACCAAACTTGCACCACGCACGCAGATTTTTGGGCATACCGAAAACCCATGCAAAGATGTCTATATTATGTATAGATTGATTGATTAGTGCGCCTCCAGCTTCGCCTTTAAATGTACCTCTCCAGTTACTACTCGAAAAATATATTTGTGGACGATACCAGTTTGTCATAAACCACGAGGCTCTATTGATTTTACCCAATTGACCAGATGATACCAACTCTTTTATGCGAGCATACATTGGCGTTGTACGTTGATTTAACATTATTCCACATACTTTGCCTTTAGCTTTGGCAAGTGTTACGATTTGTTTTGCATCAAACGATGTTAGGGCTATGGGCTTTTCGATAAGCACATGTTTATCGGCTTCAAGACACTTTTTTGCTAGCTCAAAATGATTGAAAGAGGGCGTTGCCACAAGTACCGCTTCTACATTATCATCTTTAAGCATATCATCTATGCTAGAGTATGATTTTAAGCCTGCAAATTTTTCAGGATCAATGTATTTTTCGTCGCAGACACAGGCAATTTCACAGTTGGGAACTTTGCCGTCTTGTATATTTTTTATATGCATGGAGCCTATTGCTCCCAATCCAATTACGCCCAGTTTCATTGTAGTATATCCTTTTGTGTGTGTTAGATTATTTCAAAGTTTTGAGAACATCGTAAGCTTCTTTTGCCAAAGCTTGAATTTCATCAAATTTTCCAGCATTTATAAGTTCTGGTTTGGCTAACCATGAACCACCTACTGCAGCTATGAGTGGATCGGAGAGCATTTCTGCCAAGTTTGAAATATTTACACCACCCAAAGGCAAGAATTTTAAACCAAGATGTTTATATGGTGCTGCTATTGTCTTTAAATGTTTTATTCCGCAACTTGCAGCTGGGAAATATTTGAGCATTTTACAGCCATTTTCAACCGATATTTCAATATCACTTGGTGTGAAAATTCCAGGTCCAAATTCTAAACCTATTTCATTTGCTTTTTGGATAACGCGAGCATTTGTTCCTGGTGCAACGGCAAAGCATGCTCCAGCTTCTTTTGCCGCGACAACTTGATCGGGAGTCAACACTGTTCCAGCTCCTACAAAAACATCTGGGAGTTCTTTACGGATTGCTTTTATGCAATCTAAGCCGGCTGGAGTCCGCAGTGTAAGTTCTATTGCAGATATTCCTCCATTCATCAATGCTTCTGCTACTGGAATTGCATCTTTTAGATTTTCTATTGTGCAAACTGCTACAAGTTTTCTACTTTCTAATTCTTGCATTAACATATTTATGCCTTTTTTGTTATTTTAGTTTAAATTATGAAAAATCTGATTGTTTACAACTTTAAAAAAATTGTAAACACACGGCTTATTATTTTTGTTAAATTGGAACAGTCAAGCATTTTCTCAATCGTTTGAGATAAATATAAGTATATTCTATATGTGCCCTTTTTTTACTTTGTTGATATTGTTTACAGCTAAGTGTAAAAAACTCGCAAATTAGGTTGTGTACATAAGATAGGTAGGTTCTTTATTCGTTGACAAGTCGATTCTACAAAATAATATCTCCTCACCATGAAAAACTTTGTTTTGTTTTTAATTATAGCATATTTTTGTTCTAGTGTAAATGCGTTTGAATGTACTCCTCCAGTTGTAAAAGACGTTGTTGATAGTGTTGTAAAAGGAGAAGATTTTACTGCAAAAATCAGGCGTTTCGATACGAACTTTAAAGGTGAAAATGGTTATTGTTATGTTCAATCTCGCATGGCTTTTTCGCCTGATGGCAAGGGTGTTTTTACATGTTCATCGATCGCATTAAATGGCATGGACGTTTACAGTGGTTTATTTTATTCGCTATCGAATGATTTTGGAAAAACGTGGGGAAGTTTTAAATCAAGCTCTACTATTAAACGTTATAAAAAACCAGACAATTCGGAGCAGATGTTTTTAGATGCAAGTCCTGTTTATCACAAAAAAACGGGCAAATTTTTAATATTTGGTGTTTCTATTTCGTATACTGGCAAAAAACACAATTCTGATCATCAAGTTGTATATAGCGTTTTTGATGAATTTGTAAGCGATTTTAAAACTCAAAAAATATTGAAATTACCTTACAAAATATGCAGTGCAGGTTGTGTGCAAGTTCATATTGAGGAAGATGGTTCTATTTTATTGCCAGTTTCTGTAAGAGACAATCCGAAAGATTTAGGAAGTGTTGTTGTTGTTAAATGTTCGTTTGATGGCGAAGAAATCAAGGTTTCAGAAGTCGGCAAAAAAATAACTCACAATGTTCGTAGAGGAGTTTACGAACCTTCTATTATAAAGTCGGGCAAAGAATATTTTTTGTCGCTTCGCAACGACAAAACTGGTTTTATTGCTCGTAGTAATGACGGCTTAAATTATCAAGAAAAAGTTGCATTGCGTTTTGATGACGGTTCGCTTGTGGGCAATTACAACACGCAGACTCACTGGCTCGAAAATGCTGGAAAGATATATCTTGCATATACTCGAAGTGGAGCAAATAACGATCATGTTTTTCGTCATAGAGCTCCCTTGTTTGTTGCCGAAATCGACAAGCAAACACTACTTGTAAAGCGTTCAACCGAACGTGCAATTACAGCTAATCGAGGTGCTAGAATGGGAAATTTTGGTTGCATAGAAATTCAACCTAAACGCTGGGCAGTTATTACATCGGAGTGGATGCAAGGCAAAGGTGGTTGGCGTGGTGTTATGAAATATGGTGCAAACAATTCAATTTATATGACAGAAATTCAATTTGATAAATAAAGGAAATTGTATGAAAAGAATATGGTCTATATTATTGTGTTTATTAATATGCGTTAGTGTGTTTGCTAAATCGCAAGTAAATGTAATTTTTGAAAACAACGACAAATCAAAAGTAGAAAAATTATATAAGCTTGAAACTATGTCGGACGGAGCAAAACGTTTGACAATTCCCGTTTGTGATATTGAGCGTGGTACAAAAAAAGTTTTAGTGATGTCTGATGACTATCAGGCTGATAAGGGCGATGAAGGGTATTTTATATTTCCTTCATTGATGGGTAATAAAATTCTATTTAAGCATAACAACAACAAATATCATTCTGGTCAGTTGCAGATGCCATTTTGGGGAGCAAAGACTCCCAAAGGAACGTATGTTGCAATTGCAAAAGGTTTAGAATTAGAATATTCGTTGGTTGCTGAGGTTAAAAATGGACTTCATAAATTGTATCCACGTTACGATATAGATGATATCGACTTCGACCCATACGAAGATATTGTTATTGATTTTTACGATTTAGGTAAAAATGCAACATACGTCGATATGGCAAAGAAGTATCGCAAATATCAGTTAGATAGAGGCGAAGTTAAACCGTTGCGTGAGCGTGTAAAAAATAATCCTACACTCAAATATACGGTTGAGTCACCATTTATTCGTGTAAAACTTGCACACAATAAGCATCCTAAAGGCGTTGGTGGTTTTAATTCTCCTAAGTGGGATAATATAACTCCCGAGCTTAATATTGTTCATACTTTTGATAGTTTCATAGATGTAATGCGTAAAATACATACTGCCGGAGTAAAAGAAGCCGATATGTGTTTTGTCGGTTGGCAAGTAGGTGGTTTCGATGG
>JAGAOA010000234.1 GCA_017623955.1 Opitutales bacterium | reverse complement strand
ATTGAATTTACCATATCCCTATTATTGTATCTTTAATCTTTCCACCCAACTCTCTCATCAAAACAGGCATATTTTGATACTCACTATTAATCAAATCGCCTCCTGCCGGATAAACCACTACGGATGCATCGACTTTACGTTTATTAAACAAAACTTTTCCACCCATTGTTAGAGTACATTCGGCTGTGGCTGTTATTTTATATGCAGCTGCCAAGGCTGTATCTAGTTCGCCCATTGCATTACGTGTTGTTCGCGATGCGTATTTTCGTTTTTTATAATCTACTATAACTACATCTAAAACTGCATCACTATCGCCAATATTTGCAACTTTAAGTTCTGGCGTTTGCGAAATAGCATCTGATATTGCATTCGTAAGTAAATTTGTTGCTTGAGGAGCATACGACAAATTCTTTACCGGCTGTACATACACTGATTTAAATGGCAATTTTATTGGAGTTCCTGACAAACGATAATTTGAACATCCTGAAAATATCGCTAGCAAAAACAACACAAACAAATATACTGATACTTTTTTCATCGTGCCAACTCCTGTTCTGTCCACTCAAAGAAACCTTCATCAAACAGATAATCACTCAAGCCTTCTCCATAAACTGGGGTAAGTGGTTTATATACATCCGTACCAAAAGAGCCTCCGACATTTTCCATAAAGGCTTCTGCTGAAATTGCTTCAAACTATTCATTTTCTAAATTGCGAGTTTTGGTTTCATCTTCAAACTGATCGATTGACGGTTTTTCGTATCTCCCAAAGAACCAATCGTATGGAGTCATTGGTGCCAATTCGCCTCTATCTATTTTTTGGAGTTGTTTTCTTGCTTCTTCGGCTGCTTCGCTTTTAGGTGCAATTGTTATTGTTTCATTATAAAAAATTGATGCTGCCGCTCCATTATTTCTATAATAATAGAAGAAATCTCCTATTACCAAACGACTTCTTGCATAGACATCTTGCATCTTTTCAAGACCTTCTTCTGCCAATGCAACTTCGGACTGTTTAGGAAATAAAATTGTATAATCTTGAAAGAAACTTATTGCATTCTTAGTAGGATCTTGGTCGTATTCTGGACCAGAAACCAACTTACGATACACTTTTGCCATTTGCAAATACGCATCGGAGGTAAACATACTATTAGGATAGGTATTTATAACACGTTCTAGTGCATCAAATGCGGCGTCGTATTCCTTTTCTTCTTCAGATATAATTGCTATATTCATTAATGCTATTGGAGCATAATCGCTATATGGGGCATTTGAAACTACACTTTCATAATACTTTATTATATCTTTATAACTTGTAAACCATGGAAACCAACCCCACACATAATAGGTTTTACCTGCTTGCATCTCTGATGCGATATTATACTCTAACGATATAACTTTTTTGAAATTTGGATAATCAGGATAATTTTTTATTATCTGTTCTACGTACTCATACGCATTGGGAAATTGACCACGCTCTAAAAACAATTTTGCCGACTGATAATACGCTTCAGGTGCAAATATCGATTCAGGATATTCTGAGATAACCACGTTATAGTACGACAATGCTTTACGACGACTACCGTCTTCTTGAGCGGATCTAGCCTCATTCATTGCCTCGATTGCATTTGATACAGTTGAGGCCTCACCTATTACATTTGCAAGTACTCCGCCCTGCACTTGCCATCCCTTTTCAGGAGTCCACACCAAGTCAGCATACGACGCACTTCCTAGCAATATCGCAACAGCCGACACCAAAATTTTCTTAATATGCATTAACATTGTTTTTATATCGTTCTATTAAGACACAAATACAACAGATAGCAAATAAAAACTACTATTAATTATCGCCTAATTACAATTTATTTAAATTACATACTTTACACACATAAACCCCAACACTAATAGAACAAAGAAAACACTTACTATTATATTAAAATACTTTTCTATAAAAGGCTTTGCTTTATCGCCTACAAAATAGATTATTAATGCAACCGCAAAAAAACGTCCACCTCGTCCAAGAATTGAACCTAGTACTAATGTTGCAATTGGAACATTGCACACTCCTGCGGCTATTGTAAAAATTTTATAGGGAATTGGAGTCAATGCTGCACCAAATATTGCTAGAAAAGCATTCTCTTTATACTGACTACTTACAACATCAAACAATTCGGAAGTAAAACCTGGTATATACTCAAAGAAAAAATCTTTCATTACAGACCAACCAAAATAACCTATCCCCCAACCCAATACGCCTCCGACAACAGATGAAATTGTACACACAAAAGCTATCCACCACCATTTCCTAGGAAGTGCAAAAACCATTGGTATCAACAGGACATCGGGTGGAATTGGAAAAAATGGGGACTCTGCAAACGACAACAATATCAATGCTATCATGCTATAAGGAGTTTCTGCCCACGATATAGTCCAATTATATAAACGTTTAATACAGTTTTCTTTTACGCTTTCCATACTCTAAATCTTTCGCCCCCGCCGAGAGTCGAACTCGGATTGATGGTACCGGAAACCATAGTTCTATCCATTGAACTACGGGGGCTTTTTAAATTATCAAGCTATTACAACACTTTTATTGTGTCAACAAGTAATGATGAAGTTACAAAAAAAACTAAAAAATACACACTACAAAGCTACTTTTTATTCTATGCATTCTACTGGGGTGGATAACGTGGAAACACAAAAAAGGCACCCCGTAGAGTGCCTTTTTGACTGAAAAATTATTATTACTTTTCTTCTGTTGGCATTGCATCGCTTGACAAGCGTTGTACAGCACCACCAGGAGATACGATTGTTGGATTCTGATAAACGCTTCCTGGACGCATATCAGCAAACTGTTCGCGATGTACGCTGCCTCCTGGGGAGATTCTGTTTGCTGTTACGAATATCATCAAGTTTCTCTTTTGACGCGATTCGCCCTTTGATTTGAACAATCTACCAATGAGTGGAATATCGCCCAAAATTGGAACCTGGTCATTTACTGAGATAACTTCTTCTCGTGTCAAACCGCCCAATACAACTGTTGCTCCGTCGAAGATTGTAACTGTTGTTGAAACTTCACGAACAGAGAATACTGGCATAATGAAGCCTGCTGGAACTGTTACTGTGTAACCACCTGCGATACCAACTGCTGTACCACCGTATGACATAAAGCCTTCGAAGTCTGATACACGTGGAGCGAGTGTCAAGTTGAT
>JAGAOA010000233.1 GCA_017623955.1 Opitutales bacterium | reverse complement strand
CATTGACGATTTTTGCCCAGAGCATTATTGCTGCACGCATCTTTGCAACTTCCATAAAGTAGTTCTTACCGATAGCCCAGAAGAACGACAAACGTGGAGCAAATTGGTCAACCTTCAAACCAGCCTTTTCACCTTCACGGAGATATTCAAGCCCGTCTGCGAGTGTATAAGCCATTTCCAAGTCAGCGGTAGCACCAGCTTCTTGCATGTGATAGCCAGAGATTGAAATGCTGTTGAACTTTGGCATATTCTTCGATGTATACGCAAAAATATCGCCAATAATTTTCATTGAAGGAGTTGGCGGATAAATGTACGTATTGCGAACCATAAACTCTTTGAGAATATCGTTTTGGATTGTACCTGCAAGCTGTTCAAGCTTTGCACCTTGTTCCAAACCAGCAACGATATAGAAAGCCATAATTGGCAAAACTGCACCATTCATAGTCATCGATACCGATACTTGTGAAAGTGGAATTTTGTCAAAAAGAACCTCCATATCCAAAATAGAGTCAACAGCTACACCAGCTTTACCAACATCACCAACAACACGTGGGTGATCAGAGTCATAACCGCGGTGTGTAGCCAAGTCAAACGCAATAGAAAGACCTTTCTGACCAGCTGCGAGATTGCGACGATAGAACGCATTTGATTCTTCAGCTGTCGAAAAACCTGCATACTGACGAACTGTCCATGGACGAACAACATACATTGTTGCGTATGGGCCACGAAGATTTGGAGCAATACCCGCAGTAAAGTCAAGGTGTTCCATTCCTTCGTAGTCAGCCTTAGTATAGAGAGGCTTTACGTTGATTTGTTCCATCGTTTCCGACATCAAATCATCTATTTTCTTGCCTGTTTTCTTTTCGATATCTGCTTGCCATTGCGAAAGCGATACTTCAGCTTTTGGCGCATCGAACAAAACTTTTGTAAAATCAGGATTTTTACTCATTTTAAAAATTTCCTTTCCTATTAGAGAACGCCAAGATCAGTAAGAACTGCCTTGAGAGTTTCGTAGTTATTGCTCTTAATATTTACTGCACCATCTAAACCTGCTTCTTTGTACGAAGCTTCGAAGTCAGCTGCTGGAATACCTGCCATATATACAATGCTATCAGCCTTTGTAGCTTTAATAGCCTTTGTAACTGCTGGAACTAGTTCTGGATATGTGTCATCGGTCGAGCAAATTACCGCATACTTGCAACCACTATCTGCGAAAGCTTTTGCAGCTTCATCAGCCGATGCAAAACCATTTGGATATACAACTTCAAAACCGCCAACTTCAAAGAATCCACGAATAAAGTCTGCACGGATTTTGTGTTGAACCAACGGTCCCATTGTTGCCAAGAAAATCTTTGGTGCAAAACCGTTCTTAGCTTTGAAATCCATACTTGCCATACGGAGAGCTTCAAAGTGCTCAACTGCACGACGAATATCTAACGGTTTTACTTCTTCTGAACCGTTGCACTTGCAAACTGCTCCTTGCAATGCCGATATGCCTGCCCCTTGAGCTGCGGCAGCTATCAACGCTTCCATTGAAGAATCAGCAACTGTTACATCTTTTACTAATTTTGCAACTTCTGCCGAACGCTCTTCAAACAATGCTTTACACTTGCATTCGCCCTTGTCGAGAAGTTTTTCAGATAAGTTTGCGTAGTTGTTTGTACCAACTACCGAGTTGCGACGACCATCAATCATCTTCTTTCTATCGGCAGCAACCTTAGCAATTTCATCTTGAACAAAACCAGCCTTGAGAGCTTCAAACATTCCACCTTGTTCTTCTATCTTAACAAATGTTTCCCAAGTTTTTTGAGCAACTTCTTTTGTTAGGATTTCAACGTAATGTGAACCACCAGCAGGATCAACAACATCTACCAAATTACATTCTTCAGCCAAGATAACTTGTTGATTGCGCGCGATACGTTCCGAAAATTCATCAGAATCTCTAATGATTTCGTCAAAAGCACCAACTGTCATAGAATCCGCACCGCCGATTACACCAGCAAATGCTTCAGTTGTTGTTCTGAGCATATTTACGTATGGGTCGAAAATAGTCTTGTTGTAGATTGCTGTACGAGCATTCATCTTAATCTTGCGAGCTTGTTCATTGCCACCAAACTGCTCTACAACTTTTGCCCATAGAGTTCTAGCTGCACGGAACTTTGCAATTTCCATAAAGAAGTTAGAACCAGATGAGAAACGGAAACGTACTAATGGAGCAACATCGTTGATATCCAAACCACGCTCAAGCATTGCACGGATATATACAACTGCAGTTGCCATAGCTGCAGCCAATTCTTGAACTGCACTAGCACCAGCCGAAGAATATGGCATAGTGTCTATACCTATTACACCAAAATTCTTCATATTCTTTGAGCAGAATTTTGCCATTTCTGCTATTTCATCTAAAGCACACTTCATCGAGCGATTTAGCTTGCCTTTAGAAGCAAGAACGCTCATTGGGTCAAAATAGATACCGCCCTTAAGTTGCTTTCCTGTATTCGCTGCACAAAGAGCAGCCAAAATATCAGCAGCAGCCGATTGAGTGTGTATGTTGATTTCAACACATTCTGTCTCTACACCCTTGAGAGCTACTTTGAAGTCTTCTGCACAACTGATTGAAAGACCTTTATTGCCAACCTTGCAAACTTCCGATTTGTCAGCATCTAAAGCATTTGCCGATGCTTCGTCAAGAACGATTTCAATAGATGTTTGCCCCTTATTAAGAGCACTCAAAATCTTCTTGTTGAATTCCGCAGGAGTTCCGGCAGACAATTCTTGCGATACCAACCATGGCTCAACCTTATTGCCGTCAATCTTAGTACCACGAACATAGTCTCCATATCCTGGTAATGAGGGTTCGAAATCCACATCAGCTCTATTGTAGATAGGCTTTAGTGTGATACCCTCTGGAGTTTTTGTATACATTTTCTTGTCAAACGGCGCACCTTTGAGGAGCTTTACTGCTTCTGCATACCATTCCTCGTATGTTGCGGGCTTGAATTCCGAGAACAATCTTTCTTCGATTTTCATATTTGATTTTTCCTTGTTAAAAAATAAATCTTCCCAAAAAAGTACAACGTTTTCCACGTAAAGATACTCCTCCGAGAATAACTTGTCACAATTATTTTCTGCCGAAATTACTATGTTGTCAAGTTTTTTGTTTTTTATTCTAAGGCCATTTTTTTGTAATATGGGCACCGGCGGTAATTGCTTCACAATGTACCTTTGACAAACTAAACCAAAAAAATAGGCATAGAACCGATATATGTTGTAAGAAGTAAAACGTGCGAGATTCGAGCTGGAATTTGTGTTTTGTGAGCCGTAGCGTACTATGTACGTGAGGCGATACGAAACCAAATAACAGCCGAAAGCGTTTTCTTTG
>JAGAOA010000232.1 GCA_017623955.1 Opitutales bacterium | reverse complement strand
CAAAAAGAGCATTCCAGAGGAATGCTCTTATCACTATTATAAAAATTTTCGCAACAGTGGTGCGTCCACACCTGTTTCAGAGAGGGCGAAGTGGTTTGATGCACTTCGCCCCTATATTTATGGGATTATGAGAAAACCTTATTTTACTAAGGTAAATAGATAATCGAAAAAAAATATGATACATGTCAATAAAAAATGAACGATGTTATATTAAAAAAGTGTTGAAGGTTATATGAATATCTGTAAATATGCGTATATATGAAAAAAATTATATTGATATCTATTTCTGCTGTTGCCATTTCTATGATGTGGTCATGTGGAGTTGTAAAAGAGAGTGCTTTTAGAAATAGTGAGTCGAAGCTTTGGTCGATAGGTCAAGAGTTGTCGTTCTTCTCTAAGTATAGGGTAGATGCTCAAGTTTTGTGTAACGAGGACTCTATGTTGGTTTTTTCGCCAACATATCAAGGTAGAATTCTCACATCGTCTTATGGTAATCAAGATTCTCCAAGTATTGGTTGGTACAATCATGAAGCTTTGGCTTTACGCAATGTAAATTTGCGTACTACTCTTATTGGTGGCGAAGATGTTTTTGCGGTCGGACCAGAAGGTGGTGATTCTTCTATATATTTTGAGCAAGGAGCCTTATTTACTGAAGAAAACAGAAAATTACCGGAAATACTTTCTACAAAGTCTTGGAAGATGCTTTCTCGTTCAAAGACTCAAGCTAGATTTGAATGCGATAGCGAATTTTTAAATGCACAAGGTGCAAAATTTAAGATAAAAGCAGAACGCGAAATATCATTGTTATCACGTACTGATGTATCTAAAATTTTGGGTATAGAAATTCCTATCAATTTGAAGTTAGTTGCGTTTCAATCGATGAACAAGCTCACTAACATCGGTTCAACAGATTGGTCGGAGAAGAGTGGAATGCTCAATATGAGTGTTCAGAGTTTCTTTAATGCTAACAAGGGGGTAAATGCTTTTGTTCCATATAAAATAGGCGATGCTTCTCAGTTAGGCGATGTTGTACGCGACAACGTTTTTGATATGGCTGGTGGTTCTGTATCGGGTGAGCGTATTACTGTTGCTGACGATTACATTCGCTTTAAGTGCGATGGTAAGCATATGTCGGGAATTGGTGTTAGTGCACGCCGTAGTGAAGGTATTGTAATGAGTTTCGATGATAAAAACTCTATTTTGACCATCATTTTATACATAAAACCATCGGGTAACAGAGCATATTTCCCTGTATCGTGGCGGAATTCTCAAGCTGGATTTGACGGCGATGCTATAAGTGTATTTAATAATGGACCTGCATCAAAGAACATATATTTTTCTGATATGTTCTACGAAATTATAACTCATTCTCCTGCATTAAATTTGGGTGCTGGAAAAAGTCAGTTTCACTTGCAGAGAACTTTCCACTTTCATGGTTCTGAGTATGATTTAGATTTACTTGCTTACAAACTTACTGGAATCTCATTAAAGCAATTACGTGTAAAATAATATGGATAAATTTTTAATATCACTCTTAGAAACGCGTTCGCCAACTGGTTCTGAAACTGAAGCAGCAAACGTTATTGAAGAATATGTAAAACCTCTTGCAGATACTTTTGAAAAAGATGTTTTAGGCAACAGAATTGCATCGTTCGGAAAAGGTAAAAAAACATTGATGCTTGCAGGGCATATAGATGAAATTGGCTTACAAGTTTCGTACATAGACAATGATGGTTTTTTGTTTTTTCAACAATTAGGTGGTCACGATAATGTAATGATTTCTGGTAGAGCTGTTTGTATTCTCACTGAAAATGGTATTGTTCGTGGGGTTACTGGCAAGAGGGCTATTCATTTGATGGATGCTAAAGAACGCAAAGAAGTTCCAGAGACTCATCAGATATGGATTGATATTGGAGCTACTAGCAAGGCAGAAGCTGAAAAAATGGTTTCGGTAGGCGATGCAATAGTTTATGAGACATCTGTTGTTAAAATGGCAAATAATCGCTATGCGTCGAGAGCTTTTGATGATAAGGCTGGGGCGTATGCTGTTTTTGAAACTTTACGTCGCCTTGCTAAGGCTAAGGCTAAATGCGATTACAAGCTTGTAAGTGTAGGAACTACTCAAGAAGAAATTGGTACAAGAGGTGCATGGACTTCTGCGTATGCTGTAAACGCGGATGTTGCGATTGCTGTTGATGTAACGCATGCAACAGATTTCCCAACGTGCGATGTTCGCAAGTTTGGATCTATAAAGTTAGGTGGTGGAGTTGTTATTTCAAAGGGGCCAAATTTAAATCCCAAAGTAAGTTCTCGACTAGTTGAACTCGCTA
The DNA here is from genome assembly GCA_017623955.1 of Opitutales bacterium. Next base: position 1,434 of record JAGAOA010000232.1, on the reverse strand, counting down.
AAAAGAACAAAATTCCGTATCAAATTGAGGCCGAACCAAGACCAACGGGTACTGATGCTAGAGTAATTCAAACCACTAGAAATGGTATCCCAACTGGATTATTGAGTATTCCTCTTAGATATATGCACACTCCTTGCGAAGTTGCCAATATTGATGATATTAAGGCATGTGTAGACTTGCTTGAAGTTTTCGCAAAGTCGTTAAAAAATAAAGACGATTTTACTTTCTAATATGAAAAGAGTATTACTTACACGCCAAGATAATTCTGCGGTAGCTAAAATTTTAAAATCGGCTGGTGTAGAATGTTTAGAACTCCCTTTGATTGATTGTTCGTTAGAGTTTAATCAAGACGATGCAGCTGATGTCTTTGATGAATTGAGCGGATATAGTTGGATTACTTTTTCTAGCACAAATGCTGTTAGAGGTTTATTTAAGGCTTTCTTCAAAGAATTTAGAGATATTAGAGCTTTGGGTATTGCAAGAATTGCATGTGTTGGAGAAGCCACTGCAAAAGAACTTTCAAAATATTATATATGTGCTGATGTTGTACCAGAAAATCAAACTGCAATCGGTATGGCTGAGGCAATCGAACAGTTTGAAAGCGTAGAAAATTTACGCATACTTTCTGTAAGAGGAAATTTGGCGTTGCCAGATTTATACAATGCTCTAGATAAAAAACGTGCTATTGTAGATACTTTTGAAGTTTACAAAACATCGCTTTTAGATTTAAATCCCAACGACAGGACGGTTGAGGATTTCAAGAAAAAAGGAGCTGATGTAGTTGTATTTTCTAGTCCTTCGGCTGTGCAGAGCTTTGTAAATAATGCAAGTAAACTCTTATTATCAAAAAAAGCTACAAAGCCGAAAATCGTAGTTATTGGTACATCGACGGCTGAAGCTGTGAAAAAGTTATCGATGGAAGTAGCTACTGTTGCAACTTCACCGAATCCAAAGGATATTGCAGAAGCTGTTTTATCTTGCATTTAAGAAAAAAACGTCCGTTGGACGTTTTTTTTATTGTATTTTTGAACGCAAGGAAAGCTTTTTTATTTTAGACAACCTTGCGGTATCTATTGCATCGGTTATAAATTTTAGCGGTGTATCTTTATCAGCATATAGCAATACTGTGGCATCATTAGATTTTGCAATCTTCTCAAATTTAGACCTTAAATCTGCCAAGATGATTTTTTTATCGTTCAAAGAATATGTACCATCTTTTGCTACCATCAACACATTCGGCATTTTTGCTTTTTCTGCCGACGCTGTTTTCATTGTCGGTGGCGTTATATCTACCGCATGGATATCTTTAAACTGCATTGTAAGAAGAAAAAAGAATATCAGTACGGTTAAAACATCCACCAATGGTACGATATTTATTTGCGCATGAGCTCTTTTAGTTCTTATTTGCATTGTCTATTTTTTTATATTGAGCAT
>JAGAOA010000231.1 GCA_017623955.1 Opitutales bacterium | reverse complement strand
TTATATAAAAGAAGTAAGGGATGCCATTTTATTTCTCCAGAATTGCCTGATGAAGGAGAATACAAAACACTAGATAGTTCGTACTCTTATAAAAATAATAAGAATGGTATAGTAACAATAACAATAACAACAAAAGATAAGTTTACTAATACAACATATAAGGGCGAGTTAGTATTGTTCGAGTTCTCGAAAGATATCAAAGGTATCTATACATTGGAATCTACCGACGCAAATAAGCAACGTTCTGTTAAAGTTGTTGAATTACTTGAAGTCATATCGGATTAAACTAAAATTTTGTCTTGTTTAAATACGCACTTTTTAAAGGTGCGTATTTTTTTGCTGTAAATAAAAAGCTTGAGCAAAGTTTTTTATGTGTTAGCTTGGTCAAATGATTTTTTTAGATAAAGTTGCAATTTTAGGTGCAGGTCTATTGGGTGCATCGTTAGCTCGAGCTTTGAAAGAAAAAGCAGTAGTTGGGGCTATCAGTGTGTGGTCTCGTAGCGACAGTACTCGCCAAAAATGTGCAAAATTAACAGGCGTTTTTGATGAGGTTTGTGCAACACCTCAAGAAGCTGTTGTAAATGCTGATGTAGTTGTTTTGTGTACTCCAACTGAACACATTCCAGTGTTGGCTAAACAGATAGTATCTAGTTTAAAAAAAGGGGCAGTTGTTACCGATGTAGGTAGCGTGAAATCTAAAATATGTAAAGAGTGTTCTAGCATAATAAACAATGGTGATTTGTTTTTTGTTGGTTCGCATCCAATGGCAGGTTCTGAAAAAATTGGGGTAGATTTTTCTGATGCTAGTTTGTTTGAAGGTCGTTGCTGTTTTGTAGTTGCCGATAATTCTCAAGCCGTTAATAAAATCTCTAAGATGTGGGAGATTGTTGGAATGAAAGTTTATAACGTAACATCAACCCAGCATGATGCAATCGTTGCTAGAGTAAGTCATCTTCCACATTTATTAGCAGGTACATTGTGCCTAGTTTCAAGTCAATACTCTGAAGAATTGTTAAAATACGTAGGTCCTGGTTTTTGCGATACAACTAGAGTTGCTTCAGGTTCTCCTGATATTTGGGATAGTATCATTGTAGATAATAAATTAGAAATATTATCTGCATTAAAAGATTATGCTAAAAATTTAGATGAACTCATAAATCAAATCGCATCAGACGATAAACCTTCTATTGCTCAGAGATTGAGAAATGCCAAAAACTTTAGAGATAAATTGCTATAATTATGCAAAATTTAATAATTACACCTTTCGATAAATATGTACGAGCATCTGTTTTGCCCGTAGGTTCTAAGAGTATTACCAATAGAGCTTTGATTTTGGCAGCACAGACCGATGGCGAATGTAAGATAACCCATGCTTTGTTTTCACGTGATACCGAAATTATGATTTCGTGTTTACAAGCCTTGGGGTATGAAATTTCATTTGATAAATCTGCCAAGATAATAGTGATTAAAGGAGGCCCAATAAAGAACCCTAAAGCAGATTTGTTCGTGGGGAATGCAGGTACTGTTGCACGCTTTTTAACGGCATTTGTGGCAAGTTATGAAGGTGGCGAGTATTTATTCGATTCAGATGAAGCTATGTATGTGCGTCCGATGAAAGGTTTGATAGAGGCTCTTACCAAACAAGGTGCCGAGTTCGAGTTTTTGAAACAACCGTATCACTTTCCTTTTAAAATGCGTACAAAGGGTTTGAAAGGAGGCGTGTTAGAAGTTGATGCATCAACGTCGAGTCAAATATTGTCGGCAATAATGATGTCGGCAAAAAAGGCACAGTCGCCTCTTGAAATAAAGTCATCAACAACGGTATCAAAACCCTTTGTTGAAATGACTCGCACTATGATTTCACAATTTCCATGTGCAAACTATGCAGTTGAAGTAGATGCAACCGCATCGAGTTATTTTGCAATGTTGCCAGTTGTAACTGGAGGCGTTTGTGAAATAAAAAATTTTGCAAAATGCGTATTGCAAGGTGATGCTAAGTTTGTAGATATTATAGAAAAAGCTGGATTTGTAAAAACACAAAAGTGTGGCGATAACCTTTTGGTCTTTGGTACAGAAAACTTTTCAAGCGATTACTTGCAGTTAGATTTTAACGATATTTCAGACACCTTTTTAACTCTTGCTGCCGCTAGTGTCTTTATTCCTCAAAAAATAAAAATAACAGGAATTGCCCACACCCGAAAACAAGAGACAGATAGAGTTTCGGCTATGGCAAGTCAGTTAAAGAAATTGTGTAGTAGCGTTGTCGAGGGCGAAGATTATATAGAAATAACTTCGTATCCAGCAGAACAAAAGTGTAAGAATAGAAGTGAAATTTTGCAAGTATTGGCTAAAAATGTATCGTCTAAAACTATTATAGAAACTTTCGATGATCATCGAATAGCAATGAGTTTTGCAATACTAGGATGTGCAAATATCGGACGAGAATGGATAGAAATTGAAAATCCAAATTGCGTATCTAAAACGTGGCGAGATTTTTTTGAAGTTTTAGATTCTGTCAGAACTTCATCTGAAAAAATTCGAGTAGTTGCCGTAGATGGAGGGGCAGCCGTTGGAAAATCTAGCGTATCTAAAGCTTCAGCATCAATACTTGGTTATATGCATGTTGATACAGGTGCTCATTATCGCAATTTGGCATATATATTGCTGGAAAATGGTATAACTCCCAACAACCTAGAAAAACTTTCGTCACTCTTGCAGACTTTAGAATTATCTACAACAGTAGTCTCAAATAGTGCAAAAATTTTGTGTGGTGGTAAAATACTGCAAGATTCAGATATTCGTTGCGAACGTATAAATGCAGTTGTTTCTGTATTTGCAGCCATTCCCGAAGTTAGAGAATTTTTGAAATCGTATCAACGTTCTATGGCTGATTTCGCTAAAATTAATGGTTTTAGAGGAATGATTATGGAAGGTCGAGATATTGGGTCTATCATCTTTCCCGATGCACAAGAACGTATATTCTTAGATGCTGATGAACAAACAAGAGCAGCTCGCCGTGCGAACGAAGGTATATCAGATTCCATTAAGAAGCGAGATGCTCTCGATAAAAATCGCAAAGTGGCTCCGTTAGTCTGTCCAGAAGGTGCAGATTTGATAGATACATCGAATATGACAAAAGATGAAGTTGTTGCCAAAGCGATATCGTTAATAGTAAATTCGTAAGATGAGAAATAGATTTTATCTTTTCAAGAAGAAGTTTATATATAAAGCTGCTTTGTTTGTATCGCAGTCTATTTGTGATGTTTTTGGTAGAATAGATATTCATGGATATGAGAATATTCCAGAGGGTCCATATATTATTGCGGGCAATCATGTTAGCTATCTTGATCCTTTTGCAATGGCATTTTTTACAGAAGAAGAAATTTGTGTTGTTGCCAGAGATACATTGATGAGTAATTGGTTTTCCAAAATGCTCCTTAGTAATATGAATGCAATCCCAATCAAACGTGGTGATGGTGGCAATTTGGGTGTTTTTAGATTACTTATTAGTCATATAAAGGCAGGGCGGAGTGTCTTAATTTTTCCAGAAGGTACTCGCAGTGCCGATGGTAAACTTCAGAGAGGTAAAGCGGGCGTAGGGTTGTTGGCAGTAAAGGGTAATGTTCCAATTTTGCCAATAAGAAGTTGGGGGTTTGAAGATGTCCTTCCGCGTTCTAATAAATTGCGAGGTGGAAGCAGAATAGTAATGCAAATAGGTAAGCCTATTCAGCTAAAAGATATAGATCCTGGTAAAAATGATCCAGATAGGGCACAAAAGATTGTCGATGCCATAATGGACCATTTGTCGCAAATACAAAAACCTAGAATAAACGATTTGTAATTATGAGTTGGGTATATTTATTTCTAGCAGGTGTTTTAGAAGTAGCGTGGGTAGTTGCGCTAAAGATGTCTGATGGCTTCACAAAGATAGTTCCGTCGGCAGTTATGGTTGTTACAATCGTCAGTAGTTTTGTGCTTTTGAACTTGGCAATACGCTCGCTTCCAATGGGTGTTGCGTATGCAATTTGGACAGGTATGGGAGCCGCAGGAGCCGTAATTATGGGTATTATATTGTTTAAAGAACCATGTACATTTTGGCATTTGTTCTTTTTGTCTATGATTATCATAGGTTTGATAGGTATAAAATTTGTATCGCCCGAATAAAAAATGAAAACTTATCCAGTATCAGAATATTTTTTGTCGTTTCAAGGCGAAGGCTTACATGCTGGACGTAAAGCCTTTTTTGTTCGAATGTTTGGATGTTCCGTAAAGTGCCCTTGGTGCGATAGTAAATACGCATGGCAAGGTTCTCCGTCCGAAGTAAAAAGTTCGCTTGAGTTGGCAGACCTTGCCGAGCAAAGTGGTGCAGAAATTGCTATAATAACGGGTGGTGAACCGTGCTTGCATAATCTAGAACCGCTTTTAGCAGAGATGACCGCACGAAACATAGCGTGTCATTTAGAGACATCAGGAACGCTTCGTATAACAGAGAGCGAAGGTTTAAAATTTGCGTGGGTAGCGTTAAGCCCTAAGTTATTTGCCTTGCCAACAGATGAAAATTTATTGCGTGCCGATGAATTAAAAATGATTATATCAGATGTAAGTGAATTACCTTTGTATTTTAACGTATCGCAAAAAGCAATCAATGCAAAATGTTTGTGGTTAGAGCCAGAGTGGTCGAAGAAAGACGATAAAAAGCTATTGCAATCAATAGCCGATTTTGTAGTTGCCAATGGTGGTAAATATAGGGC
>JAGAOA010000020.1 GCA_017623955.1 Opitutales bacterium | reverse complement strand
ATCTGTAATGGCTTTTACCCCCATACTCTTTAAAGATCCTAAAGGAGCAAGTTTTTCACCTTGTCTGCCCTCTGAAATACACGCACTTTGATATACATTTACAACTGCAGTCTCTTCAATAATGTCGTTTATCAAACGTATTGTAGCTGGATTATCCGCAGCAGGAGAAGTATTTGGCATTGCAACTATTGACGTAAAACCTCCAGCTGCCGCCGCCGCTGTTCCTGTGGCAATCGATTCTTTGGAAGTCTGCCCAGGTTCTCGCAAATGAGCATGCAAATCGACAAAACCAGGAGCCAAAATCAAGCCTTTGGCATCTATTACTTTTGCCGACTTCGATACAGTATCAACAAACTTCCCATTGCAGATTTTTACATCGCACACCTTATCTAGATTTTGAGAAGGATCAATAACTCTAGCGTTTTTAACTATAAATTCTTTTTTCATCTTACTTTCCAAATTTAGCCTGCATACACAACTTCATAACCGCCATTCTGACTGCCACACCGTTTGTAACTTGATTCAATATTACCGATCTATCAGAATCAGCCAAGAATGAGTCTAATTCAACCCCTCTGTTGATAGGACCAGGATGCATTATAAAAGCGTCTTTTTTCAATAAATTTTCTCTCGATGCGTTCAAACCAAAAACTTTTGCGTACTCTGATATAGATGGGAAATATGTCGCTCTCTGTCGCTCGTGCTGAATACGCAAAAGCATTACAACATCGGCATCAGCAATAGCTTCACGCAGATCGTAACAAACACGTACTCCCATTTTTTCAAACTCTTCTGGAACAAGTGTTGAAGGTCCTGCCAGAGTAACTTTTGCACCAAGTTTATTTAGCAAATGGATATTCGAGCGAGCTACACGACTAAACAAAATATCACCCAATATCGTAATCTTTTTACCTTTGAAATTGCCACCAAATTGTTCTCGCATAGTAAATGCATCGAGCAATGCTTGCGTTGGATGAGCATGAGCACCATCACCTGCGTTTATTACAGGAATTTCAAGTCTATCAGCCAAATATTTCGCAGCACCAGAACAACTATGACGAACTATAATCATATCAGCCATAAGAGCTTGAATATTCTTTGCGGTATCTTTCAGCGTTTCGCCCTTTACTGAACTAGACGCAGAAGCTGCAATACTTATGACATCAGCATCAAGCTTGTGTGCTGCCATTTCAAAAGCCGTTCTAGTTCTCGTACTTGGCTCAAAAAATAAATTTACAACAACCTTACCCTTTAAGTATGGAAGTTTTGCTTTGTCGTTTTTAAGCGATGCCTTGAAAATATCGGCAAGTGCAAAAATCTCGTTAACATCGTCGATAGAAAGAGCTTGAGTAGAAATCAAATCCTTACTTCTAAACGATGCGTTTTTCAAAAAATCTTTTACTATCATAACTTCTTTTGCCGAATGTACTACTTAAATGAGCGATGTCAATTTGAAAAAATACTTCTTTTTTTTCAAATCTGATAATATATTAGAAAAGATTGACTTAAAATATAACATAATCCATAGTAAAGACGGTTATGAAAATAGTAATAGTAGGTGCTGGAGATGTTGGAAAATACCTCTGTAAAGTTTTGAGCGAAGATGGACATGCTGTAACTCTTATAGAATCGTCTGAATCGACAGCAACAGAAGTAGAAGAGAACCTTGATGTTCGTGTAATCAAGGGGAATGGAGCATCGGCAAAACATCTTATGATGGCAGGTGCTAATACTTGTGATTATCATATAGCAATGACTCAACATGATCAGTTGAATATTGTTTCGTGTGCAATAGCTAGTAAACTCGGAGCTAGACGAACTATTGCAAGAGCTCATGACCAAGTATATACAGATACAGAACTCTTTAATTATCAGCGTCATTTCAACATAGATGTACTTATAAATCCCGAAGCTTTAACGGCAATAGAACTTGCAAAATATGTGCGTAATCCTGCACGTTTTGTTGTTGAAGATTTTGCACGTGGGCAAATAGAACTTCAAGAAATTGAAGTAGCAGAAAATGCAAAAGTTACAAATCAGCAATTAAAAGATTTGTCGTTATCCAATGGATTAAAAATTGGATACATAGAAAGTAATGGTGCATTAGAAGTGCCAACAGCACAAACTGTACTAAAAGCTGGCGATAAAGTTACTATATTGGGAACCCCTGAAATTCTGTCGAAAAATTCTTATTTATTTTCAAATGAATACACAAAAGAACATTTGAGAATAGTATTGTACGGAGCAACAGAAACATCTGTTGCTTTGATACGTCGATTAAACAACCCACGTTTTAAATTGAGAGTAATTGAACCAGATATTGAAAAATGTAAAATAGTTGCAGAACAATTCCCCTACGTTACTGTGATTAGAGGTAGTGCAACATCGCTTAGATTACTAGAAGAAGAACAAATTGGTAGTGTAGACTACTTTATAGCTTGTACTAAATACGATGAAGAAAACGTTATGACATGTCTACAAGCTAAGAAATTAGGTGCAAAAAACATAGAAATGGTAATAAACAAACAAGACTATGAACAAGTAATTCAAAACATAAGTAGTTTTTTGAATATCACAGCAGCTGCATCGCCTAGGAAATCGACAGTTACTGAAATTAGAAAATACCTGTCTAATAAAAATTATATGGTTGCTGGTTCCATTAAAAATGGAGAAATTAAATTTATAGAAGTAAAAGTTGCAGAAAACTCGTGGGCAGAAGGTAAACCACTACGCGAACTAAATCTACCAATAGCAACAATAATAGCTGCAATTGTAGATGAAAATAATAATGCTAAAGTTCCTGGTGCTAATGATATCATTAATGCAAACGATCGCCTAATTATAATTTTAGAAAAGAAAAATATTCAACAAGTAATAGGCTTGTTCGTTGAACAATGAATTATGCTATAATATTAAAATCTTTATCTACGGTATTGTGGATTATGGCTCTTGCATTTTCTGTATGTATTGGAGTATCGATATACTACGCCGAAAATTCACTTGAAGCAAATGCCATACCATCGTGGATATGTGCAGTAGCAATGTCTTCTATGGCTGCATTTTCTCTTTATGTACCTAGTAGAAACGCTCCTAAACGCCTGTTTAGAAAAGAAGCTATGTGCTTAATTGGGCTAGCATGGATTCTAGCATCTATTGTTGGAGCATTCCCATATATTGCCATATTAGATTGCTCTATTGCGTCTGCATTGTTTGAATCAACCAGTGTAATAACAACAACTGGTTCTAGTGTGTTTTCCGATTTTTCAAATTTTCCACCAAGTTTGATGTTCTGGCGTTGTTTATCACACTGGATTGGAGGTTTAGGAGTAGTTGTGTTCTTTGTAACAATACTTTCTTATTTGGGTGCTGCTGGGAAAATGTTGTATTCAAATGAAGCTAGTGCAGATTCTGGAGATTTTGAAGCCGCAAGGATTAGAAGTGGTATATGGAATATAGTTAAGCTATATTTGGTATTGTCTATATGTTGTTTTGGAGCATTCAAGTATTTTGGAATGCCTACGTTTGATGCAATTTGCCATACGTTTTCTGTTGTTGCTACTGGTGGTTTTTCAACGCAAGAAGATAGCTTTGCTACATATAATACAGAAATACTTTGGACTGCCATTGTTTTTATGTTCTTAGGCGGAACAAGCTTTGCTCTGATGTTGGCTATTTCAAAATTAAAATTTAGAAAACTAATTGAAAATACAGAATTTTGGACGTATGTCTTGATAATAATAACTGCAGTTTCGATAGTATTTACAATTCTAATTTATACGACAAATCAATCTATATCGGAAACGTTTACGCATTCAGTTTTCCAAGTGGTATCAATCATAACAACAACAGGATTATCAAGTCAAAATTATCAAATATGGTTGCCGTCAACTCAAATAATCTTGCTATTGTTGACAGTATTAGGAGGTTGTTCTGGTTCTACTGCTGGTGGCTTAAAAATATCGAGAGCTCTTACATCGTTTAGATTGTGTAAACGCGAGGTTGAAAAATCGTTTAGACCACGCGTTGTACGCAATGTATTTATAAATGGGAAAAGCATAAATAAAGAAGAAGCCAATGATGTGTTGTCGTTCTTTGTTATGTATATGTTAATTACCGCCATTTCTATAACAATATTAGCATTATTTGAGCCAAAACTAAGCATTACTGGTAACATAACTGCAATATTAGCTTCGCTAAGTAATGTTGGGCCAGGGTTTGCGGAAGTTGGATGTAACAGTACATACGGAATGTTAAACGCATTTTCGCAAATGATGTTGGCATTCTTGATGATTATGGGACGTCTTGAAATTTACGCAATATTAGTGTTGTTTATGCCGTCGCTCTGGAAAAAATTTCAATAAAGAATAAGAATATGAAAAAAATTCTTTTATTTCTGGCTGTGAATTTTGCATTTGCTATAGTCAACGCCGATAAGTTAAAAGATAGAGCGTTGACTCTGTTAAATTCGCCCACCAATGAAATAGTTTTTTGTACACGGCCATTGGCAAATTGTCATTTAATGTATGCTACATTTGGTAATTATGCCGATGAATACAATGCTGAAATATATCCTAAAGGTGGTTCTACAATAAAAGCTTTAAACTTAAAAACTGGGAAAGTTCGCACAATTTTAGAAGATAAAACTGGTTCTTTTCGCGATATTCGAGTTTCGTACGATGGTAGGAAAATTCTATTTGCATGGCGAAAGAAAAACTCGGTTTATCATTTATATGAAATGAATGCCGATGGATCAAATATAGTTCAATTAACCGATGGCGAACACGATGATTTTGATGCCACCTATTTACCCGATGGCTCATTTGTATTTTCATCGGCACGTTGTCGACGATTTACGCCTTGCAACAGAGTTCGCACTGCGATAATTTACAAAATGCAAGCCGATAGAAAAACTATATATCCACTTTCATCTAACGTTTTACTTGAAGATAGACCAACAGTACTTCCCGATGGAAGAATACTCTACACTCGCTGGGATTATGTAGACCGAGCAACAGAAAATTTCAGAGATTTATGGACAATGAATCCCGATGGAACAGGTCAAATGATAGCCTTCGGTGGACATCCAATTCCGTATCCTAAATTCTTTGCTGAATGTGATGCCATGCCCATACCAAATTCAGACAAAATAGTATGCGTATTCTCACCAGCTTTTGGTTATCGTGAAAATGCGGGCAAGGTAATGATTATAAATCTAAAAGACGGACAATTTGGTGGTAGTGAAAAAATGATTTCTCCAAAATATATTGAAGATAAACTTGGTTGGAGTATCGGCAACGGAGGAAAACGTTGCTTAATTGGTTTGCGAGACCCTTACCCTCTTGCAGAAAATTGCCATTTTGTTGCACAAAATAAATCTATTTTTGTTCTCGACAACAATGGTAATATGGAAAAGATTTACGAAGATAGCGAAGTTGTCCACGATCCTCGTGCGTTGCGACCATGCCCCAAAGAACCTGTTATTGCAAGCAAAATAGATATCACAAAAACAACCGGACAATTCATAGTAACCGATGTCTATCAAAGTAGAAACATGAAAGGCATTGAACGTGGTACAATCAAGAAACTTTTAATAATGGAAGATCTACCTAAAAACGCAAGTCGCCATGGTTGGCGTGGCGAACATGGTGGACATATATCGCTACATAGAATTTTAGGAGAAGTACCAGTAGAACCCGATGGCAGTGCGTATTTTGAAGTTCCAGCTTTGCGTGCAGTATTCTTTGTTGCATTAGACAAAAATGGTAAGGCTGTAAAACGCATGCAAAATTTCACCCAAGTAATGCCTAACGAAATTCAAAGTTGTGTAGGTTGCCATGAAAATCGGTCAACATCGAGCATAATAGCTAAAGGTAAATCAACTATGGCAGTGCGCCGAGCACCATCTATCCCTAAAAAGATTGATGGAGTTCCAGAAGTTTATCGTTTTTTGCGTGATATTCAACCAATCTTAGATAAACATTGTTTAAAGTGCCATAACCATGATAATCCTACTGCAAAAGTTATTCTTTCTGACGAATGGACTGAATGGCGAACTGTTAGTTACGACCGTCTCTATGAATTTAAACAAATATCTCGTGCAACTCCATGGCGAGAATTTGGGAATCGTGGTTCTTACGAATTTGGCACAGGTGCAAGTCCACTAATGCAAAAAATAGATGGTTCGCACAATGGTGTAAAATTATCGCAAAAAGAATACGATATCCTACGCTGTTGGATAGAATCGAGTGCACATTACACTGGAACATACGCTACACATAATAATTTTGAAAATCAAGTTGGTGCAAAATTTGCAATCCATAAAGGCGTTAACATTGGCGATGGCAATAAGAAAACTGCATTTAATTCGTTTCGCAAACCTCAACTTGCAGAACCAATGGAAAGCGTAGCAAAACGTCGTTGTTATTCGTGCCATGAAAATATGTATAAGTTAGGTCGTTTGCGTTTTGAACAAGAAAACAACACTTGGGAAAAAAGTGTTCCACCAGATTTCATGAATAATCCAAATTATAGTCTGACTCTTTTCAATTTAACAAATCCCGATAATTCCCTTTTCTTACGAGCACCATTAGCTAAAGAAGATCGTGGATACAATTGGTGTAAAGATAAACAAGGCAACGAAGTTTCAGTTTTTGAATCGAAAGAAGACCCCGATTACAAACTTGTTCGTGCAGAAATAGAAAAAACAATAGAGCGACAAAACAAATATAAACGTATAGAAATGCCCGATTATCAACCAAAACAATACTATATACATTGGATGAAATTTTTTGGTATTCTACCAAAAAATCACAACGATAACTCTAAAGTAAATTTCTACGATTTAGATGAACAATACTGGCGTTCGCTTTGGTGGATACCCAATACCATACAATACGACAACGCAGTAAAAAACATTTCTCAACAATAAAATTTTATTATGACAAAATTAGGT
>JAGAOA010000230.1 GCA_017623955.1 Opitutales bacterium | reverse complement strand
AATTCCACGTCACGCATCTGGTCCAGATTTGACAATGATGTTCTTGGGTAGTGAAGGTACATTAGGCGTTATTACAAAGGTAACATTGAAAATTCATCCAAAACCAGAAGAGCGTCAATTCCGTGCATATTTGTTCAAAGACTTTCACACTGCAATGTAAGCTGGAGCAGATTTGATGCGTAGTCGTTTGCAACCATGTGCAGTTCGCTTGTATGACGAAACTGAAACTTTAACTCACGTTAAAAAAGTTTTCAGTATGGATATTGGTTCAGGTGCATATTTGGTATTCGGTTTCGACGGTAAAAAAGAAATCGTTGAATTGCAAATGAAGTATGCTCGCGAAATTATGGAAGGTAAGTATAAAGGAACAGACCTCGGTAGCAAGGGTGGCGATCTCTGGTGGAAAAACAAGTACAAGTTCTTCTATCCAGGATATATGTTCCATTTGCCACAAGCATTCGGAACTCTCGATACAGTTGCAGACTTTGCTCATATTGAGAAAGTTTATTGGGCAATGAAAAAAGTTGTAAATGAAAAGTTCCCTAAGGCTCGCTTCATTGGACACTTTTCGCACTGGTATGAATGGGGTTGCATGCTTTATGCTCGCTTTATTTTTGAAGGTAAAGATGTTCCTCAAGATCCACGCGAGGCGGCTGCACTCTACAATGCGGTTTGGGATGCAGCAATCCGCGAAGCTATTAAAAATGGCGGTGTTATCAACGAACACCATGGCGTAGGATTGAAACTTGGTCGCTATATGAAAGATTTGTATGGTACAAGTTTCCCAATTCTAGAAGGTATCAAGAAGTCTCTTGACCCTAACCACATTATGAACCCAGGCAAAATGGGACTCTAATAACGAGAAAGGAGTTTATCAATCATGAATATAGATAAATTTGAAGAAGATATCAAAAAGTGTCGTTTTTGCTTTATGTGCCGTCACCTTTCTGGTGTTGCAAATGTAACGTTCCGCGAAGCCGATACTCCACGTGTTCGTAGCTCGATGATTTGGGGTGTTATGCTCGATAAATCTAAGCTCGGCAATGCTGATTTTATTGATACCATTTATTCATCAGATATGTCGGCTGCATGTCGTTATCACTGTGTGAATAAGTGGGATGAAAATGGTATTGTTTTGGCAGCTCGTCGCGATATCGTTGAAGCTGGTTTGGTTCCAGAAGAAGTTGCTAAACTTGCAAAAAAACTTGTTGCAACAGACGCATCTCCAAAAATCTCAGGAAAAGGCGATGTCCTCTATTACATTGATAGCGATACTGCGTCAGTGGCAACAGAGGCAAAAGCTTTCGATAAGATTGCAAAGAAAGCTAAGGTAAAGTATGCAACAGCAACTGCAGGTGAATGCGGCAAAGCTTTGAAAGTTCTTGGATATGCTACTGAAGCATCTGAAAAGCTTACAACTTTCGTAGAGACAATCAATAATTCTGGTGCAAAAAAGGTTGTAGTTTCAAGCCCATACGTTTACGATGCTCTTGTAAACGATACAAAAGAATTAGGTTTGAAAGTAAAACCAGCAGTTATGCATGTTAGCGAATTTGTGGTATCGTTGAAGATTAAGTTTGCTAAGAAAGCAGGCGAATTATACTACCTTGAAAGCGATTATCTCAAGAATTATAACGATAATCTCAAGTTCCCAAGAGAATTGCTCAAACAGCTCAAGGCTGTAAGTCCAGCTGGATTTACAACTGATATTCTCGATGAAGCAATCGATTTCACATTCGGTACGAACAACGAAGAATCTTACACTTGTGGAGAAGGTGCAGTTGTTATGAATGTAATTCGTCCAGAACTTGTAAAGAAAATGGCTAAGTATGTTGAAGCTCGTGCTGTTGACGTAAAGAACGATGTCATAGTAGTAGCATCTCCATATTCAAAACTTCAACTTTCAAAAAATACAAAGCTAAAAGTTTCAACACTTACTGAACTTGCAGCTTCGTGTTTATAATTGCTGACGACTTATGGCTTTAGTAACATTGAAAGATATTCTGCCAGAAGCACGCAAACAAAAGCGTGCTGTGGCAGCGTTTAACGTAGCTAATTACGAGTGTGCTCTCGGAGTAATACGTGCAGTTGAAAATGAAAAATTACCTGTAATTATTCAGATGTTTCAACGTATGTTTCGTTCGGAAAAGGGTTGCGATTTAGCCGCAAGCTTGGTTCGTATGGCTCATCGTTGTTCGCAACCAGTTGTAATTCAACTCGACCATGGTGCAGAAGCTTGGCAAATTCGCGATGCTCTTTCGGCTGGTATGTCATCGGTTATGCTAGACGGTTCAACACTTCCTTACGATGAAAATGTTCAACTGACATCTTATGCAGCTGATTATGCTCATCGTGTTGGGGCAAGTTGCGAAGGTGAGATTGGTCACGTTGCAATGGGAGATGATAACGCTTTAACAACGGTAGAAGATGCAGTTCGTTTCTTCAACGATACAAAAGTAGATGCTCTCGCAATTTCGGTTGGTACCGTTCATGGTTTCTACAAGGCTGCTCCTTGCATTGATGTAAAGCGTTGTCGCGATATAGCTGATGCCTTGCCTGAAACCCCATTAGTTTTACATGGAGGTTCAGGTACGCCACCTGAAGATGTGCGTGCGTTAATAGAAAATGGTATTACAAAAATCAATATTGCAACAGAATTTATGGATACATTCTTGAAATCGACAAAAAAACAATTCGATATTCTTGAAGGTAAATTCAGAGCAGTTGATTTGTTCAATGACCCTGTTGTTGACGATTGCGCAGTATATGCATCTAAAATGCTTCGCTTCTTTGCAGGTAAGTAATTTGTTTCCGTGTACTGACGAGATGTTTCCCGACAGTACACGTTTTATTTTCTAATTGTGAAATCTATATATTTTTTTGAAAATGAAAAACGAACAACAATCAAGTATGTATAAATGGGTATTGCTAGGCTTTTTATGGGTTGCTTATTTTTTGCAACAAGGTACTCGTCAAATTTATAATGCAATACTTCCAAATATCCAAGCCGATTTTGGTGTCGATTCCATAAAAATGGGTTTGGTAGCGACTCTATTTACTGTAATGTATGGACTGTGTGTGCCATTCAGTGGTGTCTTAGGCGATGTAATTAGTCGTAAGCGTATTGTAGTTGTTGGTGTTTTAGTTTTTAGTACGGGGATATTCTTTTCGGGAACAGTTGCCACAATAGGTATGATGATTTTAACCTATGGTATTATAAACGCGGTTGGTCAAAGTTTTTATTATCCTCCCTCAAGTTCATTGTTAGGGCAAACTCACAATCAAACACGTTCAACGGCACTGTCTATATTGCAGACTGCACAGTATGCAGGAATTGTAATATGTAGTTGTGTAGCTGGATACTTGGCAGATTTAAAAACTGTTCAAATGCCAGAACTTTTAAGTGGGATAATGGGCGAGCAAGTAGCAGGATGGCGTTTGCCATTTTATATTTTTGGAGCAATAGGTATTGTTTGGGCTTTCTGTTTGGCTTTCTTTATGAAAGATGCAAAACAACAAGCAACCGCAGACGGCGAACAAAAGGCTACATTTTTTGAAGCATTTAAAGTTGTATTTTCTCGCACATCTGCATTGTTATTAGCGATAGTTTTTGGTTTTTTGGTATATATAGATGTCGGTTTTAAAACGTGGATGCCAACATATATGGCAGAAACTTTCTTTTCTGGTAATTTGACATCGGCAAATTTTAATGTTGTAATTTGGGTGTATTGCGGTGCTTTTGTGGGGGTTATGATTGGAAGTCGCATCTGCGACAAACTTTTTGCTAAGATAAAATCTATTCGGTTTTCGCTCAATTTATTTGGATTTTTTATGATAGCGCCATTTTTGTTTATGTCGGCAAATACTGATACGTTGTCGATGTGTAAAGCTAGCTTATTGTTATATGGAATTTTTAAAGGGATTTGCGATTCGTGTATATTCGCATCGGTATTAGATGTGGTGCCAGCTCGTTATAGAGCTTCGGGGATGGGCTTGATGATTTGCGGAGGTTTTATTATCGGGTCAACATCATCTACAATACTAGGTTTTATTCGTGAGGCGTTTAGTTTGACGGCTGGAATATCGTCGTTGAGTATATTTTGTGTTATCAATGTAGTTGTGCTTTTTATTATAATTAGATGCTTCTTTAAACGCGACTATGTAGAGTCTTAAAATTTTCTAACAACTAAAAAAAAGGATAAAATATGAGTAAAATTATGAAGATTTGCTTTGCTTCTTTTCTTGTATTGACAATGCTTTGTGGTTGTCAGTCTGCAAAAAAGGAAAATTCTGCAAAAGGAACAGCAGAAGTAAATAGTAAGGGCGTTTTTGTTGATGGTAAGCCATATTGGCTTTTAACTGGAGAAATTCATTATTTTCGTGTTCAACCTGAGTATTGGCGTGACCGCCTTGAAAAGCTTCGTGCATGTGGGTTGAATACAGTTTCAACATATTGTCCATGGAATTCGCACGAGCCAATTGAAGGTAATTTTAATTTTGAAGGTCGTTTTGACATGGGGGCATTCTTGAAACTTTGTCAAGAAATGGATATCAAAGTTATGCTTCGCCCTGGTCCTTACATTTGTTCTGAATGGGATTTTGGTGGTTTGCCAGCTTGGTTGTTGACTATTCCAAATATGAAAATTCGTAGCAATAATCCAGCGTATATGGCAAAGGTTCGCGCATATTATAAGCGTATTCTCAAAGAAGCTGAACCATATTTTTGCAATAACGGTGGTCCTATCGTAGCTATTCAAATCGAGAATGGATACGCTTCGTGGGGGAAGGAGATGGCTTATTTGGACGCTTTGCGAGAGATAGTGTTGAATACAGGTTTTAAAGGTATAATCTACACAGCTGATGGTGATTCAGATGTTCGTATAAATGCAATTGGTCCTAAAGGTGTATGGCGTACTTTAATGTGCGGTTGGGATTTGGAAAAAGGTATCGATATAATGGAGCAAACTCAACCTAACATGCCTCAGATGATTAGTGAATGGTGGGTAGGTCAAGGCTTGCGTTTGGGTAACCCACGCACTGTTCGCAATATTCAAGAAATGTCGGAAGAATTAGATGCAATTTTGGCTCGAGGTGCTCATGTTGCTTGTTATATGTTCCATGGTGGTACTAATTATGGTTTTATGAGTGGTGGTTTGCGTAATCCTCCAAGTTT
>JAGAOA010000229.1 GCA_017623955.1 Opitutales bacterium | reverse complement strand
TTTACAACAAAATGTTCTTTTTCAAAATACAATAGTTTTATATTGTGTAATAATATTAGTTTTGACTTTACAACAAAATGTTCTTTTTCAAAATTGATTTGCGTCAAAAGGCTCAAGAAATCGGGTTTTGACTTTACAACAAAATGTTCTTTTTCAAAATAAAAGACCGCTACGTAACCCAAGAGGCTGAGTTTTGACTTTACAACAAAATGTTCTTTTTCAAAATAGTATTGACATAATACATTATTATAGTGATACTTAAATATATTTTTAGTTGTAAAGTCTTAACTGATTTTGCCGAATTTTATGCTCTACTATGTACCATGAAATTCGGCATATTTTTTTCTTTATATTTAAAACAACAAAAAGTTGTTATCTTTTTCATCTACCTTGAATTTAGGTTGTTCTTTCATTAGGCTATCGAAAAACTCTATTTGTTCGGGAATTTTTTCTATTTGTTTAGGAGTTCGGCTTACCAGTTTGCTCATATTCCACTGCTTATCTGTAAAAAACAACAATCTGATATCGCCTGTTGTAGGAGCATAAGATTTTACTCGTTGATAATATTTCATCATTCTTTCAAGTGATACGCATGGGCGTGAGTAAACAGAGTATTGAATCATAATAAAACCATCGTCTAGAAGGTTTTTTCTGAACAGTGTTGCTTCTTTACGTTCTTCTTCTAGAAGAACGGGTAAATCGAACATTGCCATTAGCCATCCCATTCTATATGGACTTTTCTTTTTTAATGACATTGATTTAGTAGTGGAAGCCAAAGATTATCGGCTTTTTTATTACGATAAACATTTGCAAGGCTTTCGCAAATTGTATCGACTGAATCAAGTAGTTTGATAGTTCTCGTGTTTTTCCGGACTCTGAAGTCTCTTAAGAATTTGCCAAAGAATATTGCCCACGTTCGTATATTTGGAGTATCTGTATTGTTTATATATTGGTATAGTGCTAAATCGACGAATGCTCGAAATGGCTCTATTACATCATAAACAAGAGGTGTGTTTTTATAATATGTTTTATGATTTACTCCTAGTAAATAATTTAAGCCTGCAACTATTATACTACGTTGAATTATACCACCCATAATACCATAGCCATAATTTAGATAAGTATTAATTCTAGAGTTTTTATCATCGGGATTTCTACGTTGCCCATATTCTCCGAGAGCGGGGAAATAGTGTTTCCAATACTCTTTTGCACACCATGCTTCATTAATTTCTGAAGTAGGAAGTTTCGCCATTTCTGCAAGTCTAGAATTTTTAATTCCGATTTTATTCAGGCAAGAGAGGTTGTTTTGAACTTTTGCAAAAAGTAGGCGTCGCCATATTGCTGTGTTGAGATTTTTATTTCCAGAGCATTGATTTAATACTACACGGGCATCGTATGTTCTATTATTTGGAACAGTAATTCCGACAGGCTTAAAATTTTTACAATGTATTATTGTTGCATCGTAGTCGGCTAAAGTTGAGATTACTGATCCACTTATAGATACAGTCTCGTTCAGCAAAACAACTGCACGCAAATCTTCTAATGCAATTTTACCAAGAATATGGTTATCTTTCTTACACACCAATAACCCTCTTTCTTTGGTGAGTTTACATCCATAATCAGCGATGTGTAAGATGTGATAACTCATATCATTTTTTAGTATTCCATAGTAATGCGTTTCATTCCCGCTTGCATTAGGTAGTTTACAGATATTGGAGATTTTTTTATACCATTAGCATTTGTCAAAACGGCAAATCCATTTGTCCATATTGTATTGAGTAGATAAATCCCTTTAGGTAGAAGGGAGATGCCTGCATCGTTGTAAACATCATCTTCTAGTTTTACTAGGCATCTTGAACGGAATACGCCAGCAATTTCAAGGAAGTCTTTATTTTGTTTTAATTGTTCAAGTACTGTTTGTTTTGATGCGTGTGTATAGATTGGGGCAACATAATACTTGCCATTTTTTGACTTCCAAATGATTTGACCTTTGTGTGCGTCGCCTTTTCGGTATGCTCCACAGTTATCTTTAGACAAATCTTTGTATTCATCTGGATTTCCTACAAAGACTTGCACTCTAATTATGCGAGTTCCTTCGCCATTTTTAGATGGAATACGGACATTATTACACCAATTTACCCATTCTTGTTCTGTCGGATTAGTATCTACAAAGTCTTTTACTATATTGCGGATTACTGGATTAATGATTCCTTTATTTCCGCTATTTACGAGCTTTTGCATTGTAGAAATATCGAATACGGGTTTTAAACCACTCTTATATGCCAGTTCAACTAGATTGAATTTTTTTACGATACATTCTTTACCGCCTATTGTACGTTTTGCGTAGATGCTTTCTTCTAATCGAGGCTTTTTAGTAGCGACTTCGTTTGGAATTATTGCATCGAGATATTTTCTAAAGTAAGCTTCGGCTTCTTTTGCAATGTCGAGAGGTAGAATTTGATTACTTTTAACTTTTTTAGCATTTATACCAGTAGGAGCAAAACACAAACACATTGCATCTAATGCATGGTGTTTCTTATTTGCACGATTTTTCTTTTCTAGGTCTTCGTGCTTTTTAAGAATATCAACTTGGGAGAGAGTATTTTTATCTACGACTGTATTATGCAAAATTACATTTAAATCATACGCTCCACGTATAGAGGCAGTTGTTGAGCCAGAGACGGTAAATACGCGTTTTTGACCAGTAGTTCCTCCAAATTGAAAACCGAAGTGCAAGCATGCAATACGTTGTGCAAGTTTTGCAATCCAAGCTGTCTCAGCAAGTGCAGTGTATTTTTCGACAAGTTCTTCTGCGTTTTCCGAAAGTAACAAGGCTACGCGTTTTTTACCCAGTGCATTAGTCCTTGAACGGACTCTATCTACATAGCTCGCCCATCTTTGTTTGTCGGAACTAAGCCACTCAAATGGTGTTTTATTATCTTTTTGTTTATTTGTTTTTTCGTCGGTAAGAACATAGTTATAGAGAGCGTCGGGACCTCCTCGGCTTCGGGGAACGATATGTTCGATTTCAAGCGACGGCAAATCGGTTGGGGAAATTGGATTTCCTGTGTACAAGCACACACCTCCTTGCTTTTGTAGTAGCTCTAATTTCAAAAGCATTTTATTGCCTTTGAAACCAACTTCATCCATCTTTTTTGCGATGTCTAACTTTTCTTTTGTTCTTTTCTTTATCGCATCTTGCATATCTTTCTTTGCTTTTTTACCAAGAAAATCATCTCTGACAAACTCAAGGATAATTTTATCTGGAACGCCAAATTTCTTTTCAAGCGATTTTATACGCTCGTAGAAAAACGCTAAACGATGGCGAACTATTGGATCATTTTGAGAACCTATTATTTTATTTATTTGTTCTACGGAATTTGCATTTTGGGTTGTTGCGTATTGATATGTTTCAACATCGGGTATGAAAATACCATTCCACGCAGTAGTGTTCATCAACTTGATGAAGTCTAGATCTTCAGCTATTATGCCTTTATTTGAATCTGTATTTGTAATAGTTTTTATCTTTTCTTGATAAAATTCACTTGGAGAGTTCCCTGAGAATATAAGCTCTTTTAAAAGCTTCATTGCAGGACGTGAATATGACGACCTTCCACTTTCATTAGGTGCTTCTATTTCTGATTGTTCTTCATTTAATATTGATGCACCGATTTCTTTTAATAGTTTTTTTGTATTTGTTTTGGTGAGCTTATATTTGTTATTTTTAGCTAAATCAAATGCTTTTAAAAACTCCTCGAATGTTAGGGAATCTTCTTTATTGTTTCTAAAAAAACGTAGATTTAGGAGCTTTAACGCTAATATTATTTCGTAATGCAATAAATCATTTTCTGATTTTACATCATTTAATTTCTTTATTTTACACACGTTAAGACGTGGTATAAGTTTACATTTATCTACAATACGATTATCAAAGCGTGGAATTTTTTGACCTAATGCTGTCCAGTCGGATTCTGCTCCACGTTTTAAATTATATTCCTTTCTGTTTTGGATATAATAAGATGCGTATGGAGTTTCGGAAATTCCATACAGAAGATACATTGCTTTATCTTTCAATTTTGGATACTGAAGCGACGCCATTTCTACCAATTTAATGAATTCTGCTTCGACATAGTGACGTGGTATGACGTATCCCTTGGCTTTTTGCGATTGGTTGTCAATTCGCAATTCTACGACATTAGGATGCTTTGGATTCCAAAGCCCCATTTTATAGGCTTTGAAGAAACAAGGATAATCGAATTGCGCCCTAAGTTGTTTATCGAGTTCTGGCAGATTTGTTAGTAGCTCGTCTTTCTCTTGCTCAAATTCATCTAGCTTCTTTGAATATTCATCGTTATCTTTTGAGGTAGATTCTGTTTCTTTCCACGGAAGATTTTTATCGTATCCACGATTTTGTATTGCAGAATTTAACGCTTTGAAAACTTGCCAACTTTCCAATTTCTCTCCCAAGATAAGTTTACATCTGAGTGCAATCGAATTATAACAAATGTTTTCATCGGAAGAGGGGAATTCCTTTTCTAAGCGGATATCACCTTTGGATACTAATGTCCACTTCCCGTCAACAATATCTACTTTCCTACGTTGCAGAACTTCTATTCCACTTTTATTGAGGCACTTTTCTAGAAATTGCTCTCTGGCTATATGCGCCTTGCGAGTACGCATTTGTCTTCTTGCAGATGCAGCAGTTTTTATTTCGGCAAATTCTGGATCTATTATGAGAGATTGCACATGTTTAAAATCGTGTCCAATTCTTACGGCTTCGCCGAGCGAGCCTTTACCCATATCAAATCCCCAAATGTGTTCGTCGTTGTTTTTCATATCTGTTGCGTATGCTAGAAAGTGAGAAAACATATGTCAAATAATTTTTTATAATATAATTTATATGCAACAAAAAAGGCAATCGTACTGATTGCCTTTTGTTGTTTAGAATGTTTTTTATGCTTTCTTAATAACGGTAATGGGCGGGTTTGAATGGTCCTTCAACGGACACTCCAATATAGGCTGCTTGCTTCTTGGTGAGTTTTGTAAGTTTGGCACCGAGCTTTTCAAGATGCAATCGCGCAACTTCTTCATCTAATTTTTTCGGAAGTATATAGACCTTATTTTCATATTTGTCTTTATTTGCCCACAAGTCCATTTGTGCTAGTGTTTGATTTGCAAACGAATTACTCATAACAAATGATGGGTGACCTGTTGCACATCCGAGATTTACCAAACGTCCTTCTGCCAACAAGAAGATTGAACGTCCATCGGGGAATGTATATTTATCAACTTGTGGTTTGATATTTGTACGCTTGATTTTTGGGAACGATTGCAACTTCGCTACTTGGATTTCACTATCAAAGTGTCCGATATTGCAGAGTATTGCTTGATCTTTCATCTTCTTGATATGATAGATTGTAATTACATCGCAATTACCTG
>JAGAOA010000228.1 GCA_017623955.1 Opitutales bacterium | reverse complement strand
TAAGTCCTTGTTCTGGGGCAACAATGTGTATAACACCTTGCGAACCAGTGTGAACATCGAAGAATGTAATTCCGTTGTCTTTACAATTTTTACGCAACTCAGTAAGCATTTCGTATGCAGTTGCATCTTGATATGGTTCTGCACGATTATCAGTAGGAATGATGTGGTCTACTGTTGCGAATGTGCGCTGAGGATATTTTACGCCCAATTTTAGAGTGCGAATCATTCCGAATGCTTGCGGACTTGTTACTTCGTGCAAGAGGTGAGTACCTACAAGCAACTGTGTTGAGCCGTCGGGTAATTCACGAACAGCGTGTTTTTGCCATACTTTTTCAAAGAGTGTTTTTTTCATGATTTTAAAATAAAGCCATTATCGGCAGTGATGTTTTTTATTTACTAACAAAGCGGATTGCAGAATGCAAATCCGCTTTTGTTTGAAAGAATATAAAAGAAAATTAGTCGAGCAATGAATCGTCTATGTTCTCATTCGAGTAAACGTTTTGAACGTCATCGAGAGCTTCGAGCGCATCGGTAAGCTTTATAATTTTCTTTGCGATTTCTGGATCAGTAATGTCTGTTTCCGAATTTGGAATCCAAGCCAATTCTGCTTCATCAGGTTCGATACCAGCTTTTTCCAAAGCTTCACTAACGGCAGTGAATGATGAAATTGGGCAGAGAATTTCGAAGTGGTCTCCATTATTGAGAATATCTTCAGCACCTGCATCTAGAACAACATCCATGAGAGCATCTTCTGAAGTTTTATCTGCACTAATTACAAACTGACCTTGTTTTGTGAAGTTAAATTGCATAGCCCCTGGGGTTGCGAGGTTACCGCCATTCTTTGTGAATGTGCTACGAACATCGCTTGCTGCACGATTTTTATTATCTGTTGTAACTTCAACAATAATACCGATACCGCCTGGACCATATCCTTCGTAGAGGAGTTGTTCGTATATAACACCTGGAATTTCTCCAGTACCCTTTTTGATAGCTCTGTCTACATTATCAGCTGGCATATTAGCAGCTTTAGCCTTTTGGATAAGCATACGAAGACGTGCGTTTGTTGTTGGGTCACCGCCACCATCTTTAGCAGCGAGAGTCAAGTCTTTACTGATTGCGCTGAAGATTTTACCTCTTTTTGCGTCAACAGCAGCCTTGTGACGTTTTGTTGTTGCCCATTTACTGTGTCCTGACATTGTATATATCTCCTATTTGTTTATGAATAATAGTTTAAAAATGATGATTTTTTTATAAAAAGTCAATCAGAGTTTTTACAAGCTCTTACTTTTTTAGTCTAGATTATCTGCGTTTTGGTTTTGTAGAACGTCCACCTGGGTTCTTTTTACGTTCTTGATTACCCATTCCTTGCATACGTTGACGTTTAGCTTTCATTGCGTCTTCTTTTGCTATTCTAATGCGTTCACGCAATGGAAGTTTATCAAATTCAGGACCTCGTGCTTGTTGTTGTGCTTGAGCTTGTTCCATTGCCTCTTGCAAGCGTTGCATAAAGCCTGGTTTAGAACGTTTTTTCAATTCAACCTTATCAGCACCGCGTCTTATAATTATTGCTTGAACAATACCCAACAAGCTCTGAACTAACCAATAAAGAACTAATCCTGAAGGGAATGTATAGAAAAACACTAGCATAATTACAGGCATCAACTTAAACATAAACGCTTGAGTTTTATCTGTTGATGGAGTAGGTGTTAAGTGCATTTGTATGAATGTTACTAACGCATTCAACAGAGGTAGAATATGAAGCGGAATTCCAAATATACTAGGTAACGCTTCTATTGTATCTGGCAACGATAGGTCGTCAATCCATAAGAAGTGTGCAAAGCGAATTTCGCACGATGTTTGCAACATATAATACAAGCCAATGAAAATTGGAATTTGAATAAATACGGGGAAACATCCAGCCAACGGATTAATTCCATATTCCGAGTAAATTTTCATTGTTTCTTGTTGAACTTTTTTGGGGTCGTCTTTAAATTTTTCGCGAATTTCTTTCAGAGGACCTTGCATCTTTGTCATACGTTGCGACGACTTAATCTGAATAGATGTAAGTGGCCACATAACTAAGCGAACAACGAGAGTCAAGATTATGATAGACCATCCCCAACCCCAATCAGGCGATACAACTTCTATCCACGAATGAATCCAGTTTAGCAACCGAGATAATGGACGACTTACAAAACCAAACCATCCATAATCCATAATAGATTCTTGGTTGCTACCTAATGAGTATAAACGCTCTAGTTCCTTTGGACCAACGAAGTATGCACCTTCTATCGACCATTCTTTCTGAGGTTCAATTACTGGAACATCAAAATTGATAAAACCGCCAATGGCGTTTTTCATATACTTGTTATCATTGCTTGCGTTTATTGTTACAGGCAAGGCAATTCCACTTGAAGCCTCTGCTTTATAAGGGGTATAAACTGCAGCGAAGAACTGATTTTTTATCGATACCCATTTTGCAGGCTCATTTATTTTTTCGAAAGGTTTTGCCTGACTTGCTCCAATGCCTAAGAACCCAGAGCTATCTAAAAATGCAGATGAACGCGAAAATACTGTGTCGTTATCTGTGTTGTACAAAACAAACGCCAAATTTGATCCATAAACATCACTTTCCGTAGGAGGTACTACACCAAGGTAGAATGAAATTTCTTTAAGAGATAATGCTTTTTCAGTCAAATTTTTGATTGTTGTTTTTGCTAAAATTGTGTACGGCTGAAAATTATCTTTGTTTTCTTGTACTATTGCATACTCACGAATAATCTTGAATTTTGCGTTTGCAAATTCGTATGTAATAGATGAATCTGTTTTCTTTGTGACAACAAAAGAATTGAGCATTGGTTTTGGTAAAAAGCTCGATTCATCGTAAAACGCTGCTGTCATTGCTGGCAACGAATTTTTTACATCATTAAAGATGTATGGAGTTTTTTCGTCTTGATTTTGAAAATACTTAAGAAGTTCTACATCTTTTATAGAACCACCTTTGTTTGTGAATACAACTTTTATATCTTTATTTTCAAGAACTTGAGTTTTCTCTGCAATAGAATCTTTATATTCAGTTGTATCAATTTTTATAGCAGGCGTATTTTTGTGTTGTGTAGGCGACGATGTTACGCTAGCAACAGATTGAGCTTGTCTATGTTTTGCAAGTTCGGCTTCTTTGCTTGAGTAATCGTACATGAAATAAAACGATGCAAGCAATAATAATACTCCGATAATAGTGTTCTTTTTATCCATATCTAAGTTTTTTTGAAAATTTTAAAGGTGAGATTTTTTATCGAAATCGTTGAAAACGTCAACACTGTTTTGCGAAAATAGCTTTTTTATTTCAAATTTTTTTGGAGGGATGTCTAATCCTCCGCTGCAAAATTGTTTGCATCTAAGTATTCTGCATCCCCCAAGAATTATTCCTTTTATAGCCCCATGATGTTTTATGCAAAGAAGAGTGTATTCTGAGCATGTTGGAAAAAATCTACAACCACCACCAAAAAGATGTAAAACGGGTGATATCGCAAGTTGATAAAAACGAATGAGCCATATACAGATTTTCGAGGGTATTGTCTGTATTAACTTAAGCATCTTTTTTTTGCTTTTTTTCGTGTTGTTGTATAAGTTCCTTTGCGGCTTTTTCAAACTTTAGCTGAAGTGTTTGATAGTCAAATTTTACGTATCCTCTGCGGACGAAAACTAAAATATCTACATTTAGCGAAAGATTAGGGCTGACACTTCTAAATATAGCTCTAAAACGTCGTCTAGCTAAATTGCGTTCAACAGCGCATCCCACCTTTTTACTTGTTATTACCGCAAGTCTTGAGCATTTTTGAGCATTAGGATACAAATAAAATACGAAGGCAGAACAATCAGCCTTCGTAGAATTCTTCTTTAAAAACTCAAAATCCCTCGCAAGACGCACTCTACTTTCTTTACCAAAGTGCATTCGTGCAGAGAAGCATTATTTAGTTACCAAACGCTTGCGACCCTTTTGGCGACGAGCGTTGATGACCGAACGGCCACCTGGAGTTTTCATTCTTGCGCGCCATCCACAACGACGTGCGCGTTTCAATTTTGAGGGACTGTATGTTGGATTCATTTGTGCTTCCTGTCTATCTTGTGAAAAAATTATTAATAAAGTTTCATCATTGAAATGAAAACTTTAGATATGTCAACAGTATTTTTGCTCATTTTTGTAAATTTTTACTAAAAATAAGTTCAAAAGTTCAAAACATCCTAATACAAAGTTACTTTTTTCGTTTATAATTCATCGTATGATATTTTTATAAAGACGTATCCGAATTTATTTCAAGTTTTTTATAATTAGTTTATATTTTGTGGAAACAAAAAACTTGATTTTACTTTAAAAGGGGACACACTTCTGTAAATTTTATGAAAAGAAAAATCACAGATGCTGGAATATTCTTGTTTGGATTTGTTGTAATCTTGGCGATTTTCTATGCATGTAAATTTATAATGGAGATTTTAGGCTTAAAATTTCCGCCATCGTTAGTTGCAATGCTTGCTCTTTTTTTTCTTTTGCAGTTAAAAATTATACCGCTTTGGTGGGTCGAAAAAACTGGGGAATTTTTGTTGAAGTACGTAGTTCTTTTCTTTGTTCCAATTTTGGTAGTTTTGCCCGATAGCTATAATATAGTAAAGGATAATCTTGGTGCAGTAATTATAGGAATAGGTTTAGGTGGTGCTTTAACGTTGATAACTACAGCCTTAGCGGTTGAAAAGCTACACAAATATAGAATTTCTAGGGGGGTTAAGGATGATGATGAAAACTGATTTGACATTGCTTACAACGTGGATATGGGTTTTTGTAACAGTAAGCATTTATTTTCTTTGTTATTGGATAAATTTGTATTTTTACAATAAATTTCGTCTTCCAAAGTTTACTAGTTTATATGTTGCAGCCATAATAATTTCAGTGATTGTCTATTATAGTGGGTGC
>JAGAOA010000227.1 GCA_017623955.1 Opitutales bacterium | reverse complement strand
TTTCGTGCTGAAATGCAACGCAACCAATTACGGAAGTATCGTGACAACAAGATACAAAGATTAGACATAGATATTCTATTACGCCTATGTTATGTATTAGAGTGCGATTTATCAGACTTGATTGAATATATACCACCACAAAACTAAAGAAATGCTGATGGCTTCATTGTCCGTCAGCATTTTTATATGTCGTAATGTGGTTTTAATTTTACAGAGTACAGAACGCAGATTTTATCTTTACTGCCTTGTATCCGAAAAAAGTCCTTGTACCAATATCGTTTTCTTGTCATCCATGTGTTAGTGTTCTGTACTTCGATATCTGTTACATCACCTTGAATGGCTAGTTTTTGAGGGTAACAGTTCAGCACATCCTCTACTTCTGACAGACTTCCTGTTGTGGCGTGGGGCAGTAGTGCAATAAAGCCTTTTTGACCGATTACACGATTCTCCAAAACCCGTTCAATTTCTTCCAACAATTCTTTTGGTATCTTATATTTGCCTAGAAATGTATTTAGACTTCTAAGCAGTACCAACTGACTTTTTGTGTATACTTTGATGTACACGATTACCACCTCTTTTCCTGTTTTGTTGAGTACAGAACATAGATTTTGTTGCGTCTCCCCATTCCGAACACAACTCTATGCCATTGTCTTTTCTTCGACAACCACGTTCCTTTGTCTGCCACCTCTATGCGTTCTGCAACGCCTTGGACTTCCAATTCGTGACCGACATTCAGAAGTTCTTGGATGTGTGACAGTTCGCCCTCTGTGACGTTGGGAATGATGGCAACAAAACCTTTCTTGCCCAGTAGTCTTGATTTCAAAAGGTTTTCAGCACATTCTAGTAGTTCCAAAGGTATTCTGTTTTTACCCAACCAACTATTCAATCTACTTAACAATGTCAACTCACTTTCTGTTTGAATTTTGATGTACATTTTTACCACCTCGCTTTCTTACATCAAGGTAATAATATAAGTTTCAATTTTTTAAAAAAATGCTTGCAATTGTAGTAGTTCCGTTATATAATAGTCATTGCGTTAAAGCACAAAAGACAACAAAAGAGTATGCGCCTTTAGCTCAGTTGGTAGAGCACCTGACTCTTAATCAGGGTGTCTAGGGTTCGAGTCCCTAAAGGCGCACTAGCGTTAAGACTTCCTTAGTTTTGACGCTTTTTTCATTTTTAAATGTTTTCAAAAATTACTTGCGTTAGTGTACTATTTATTTTCTTTGCGACGGGTTTGCGACAGATTTTGCGTCAAAGATGATTTGCATTGTTGGGCTTGGAGATTTGCTTGAAGACTGTCAAAAAACGACATTTTGCGACATTTTGGGCGAAAAAAAACTGCTTCCAATCTCCTTGGAAACAGTCCGTATTTTCAATTTGGTTTCGGTCGGTCGACGCCACTCTGCTTTTTAAGAGTCAGGTGCTCTACCAACTGAGCTAATCGCGCGCATTTATTTCGTAACGCAAGGACTATTATATAACGCTTTTCCAACAAATGCAAGCATTTTTATAAATTTTTGTTATTAACTTATGATAATGTCACCTTAAGATTCTCTTGAGAAAATGTCACTTTC
>JAGAOA010000003.1 GCA_017623955.1 Opitutales bacterium | reverse complement strand
CTCCTGCTACATGATGAAGCCCATCACTCATAAGCTTCATACCGAATATAAATATGGCTAAACCACCGAATACTTGTAATAATAGTTCTGTCATAAAATAATCAAGGGTGAAGTGTGGCAGTTTTTTTACTCTTGTAAAGAATTTTCGTATCTCTTGGATTTTTACACTGATAAAAAAAAGACTGAACTTAGATGTTCAGTCTTTAACATATTAATAAACAGTAACTTGATAAGTTATCACTTAATATTTTCAACATTTCTACGAACGCTAGGTATCTTATCGTAGAATTTTCCAGCACGGTCGATAATATTGAACAAATTTTTTGCAACCTTGCGTATAGACTCAAGCAACTCCAAATACAAAATACCAATCTCTGGACGACATGTTCCAGCATTTACACGTGAAACGTGTTCTGCTTCGACATTATTTAATGTTTCAACAATCGATGTTCTGATTTTTACTGCGTTTTTCGATGCTTCTTGTGATTTTGCTTCCAAAAGTACTATTGCACATTGTGCGAGTGATTCCAATTTTTGATGCAAATCGTTATATTCAATTTCAGCATTTTGACTGAATGAATATTTATTCAATTTTATTTTACTCATTATCTCTTGGATATTTTCGGCTAAGTCACCAATGCGTTCTGCATCGTTAGTACAGTGCAATAACATTGGGATTTGTTCCGCTTCTTCTTCTGTCAATTCACACTGCATAAGTTTTGCGAGATATTGGGTTATATCTTTCTGACGTGTATCTACATCATCTTCCTTGTTATCTAGGCTTTTAAGAAATTCTTGATTTTTCTCATCGTTTTTGTTGTAGATATTTAAAGTACAATCTGCCATCTTCCACGATTTCTTCAACATCTTACGCAAAGCCGACGCCGCTTGTGTAAGTGCGATAGGTGGCGTAGACAACAAACTTGGTTCAAGACGTTGATAACGAACTTTACCCTTACCAACAGGGATAACTTTTTCGCAAATTTTTGCTAATGTCGGAACAAATGCAAGGAGTATTGATGTTGTGAAAACATTGAACAATGTGTGTGCATTTGCTATTTGACGGGGCAGTGTACTTTCTGGTGACAACCACTCAACTGCTTTGAAGAATATTGGTTTGTCGTCTATGGTTATCCACATTGTACATACTATTATAACAACACCTATTGTATTGAAAAGTGTGTGTGCCAATGCTGCTTGTTTCGCAATTCTGTTTGTTGGAATTGCAGCAAGTTGAGCGGTAATTGTTGTGCCTATGTTAGAGCCCAACACTAGAGCTACTGCTGTATAAATATCAACTAGTCCACTAGCTCCTAATGCAATTACTATACCAGAGCAAGCCGAAGAACTTTGTATGATAAACGTAGTAATCATACCAACTGCAATAGCTCCGAGCAAGTCGATGGGAGGAATTACTCCATTTACGGGAGAACATTTAAAAATCTGGAAAGCTTCTCGAAATGAGGCATCGTTCGATAATGTTTTCAATTCACTGCTCATCATTTCCATACCCAAGAACAAGAAACCTAAGCCAATGATTGTTTCGCTCCAGTTACTAATAGATGCTTTGGGAATGAAGCTCAGAATAAGCCCCAAAATAATTGATGGCATTATTATCCAACTAATATCGAATGCAACAAGTTGTGCTGTGATGGTTGTACCTATGTTTGCACCAAAAATAATGCTGATTGCTTGAACTAAACTTAGCAAACCAGCATTGACGAAACCTATGACCATCACAGTACTTGCACTAGATGATTGAATTACAGCGGTGACGGTAGCTCCTGAGATAACTCCGACAAATCTATTTGCCGAGAACAACTGGAGAATAGTACGCATGCGTTCTCCT
>JAGAOA010000226.1 GCA_017623955.1 Opitutales bacterium | reverse complement strand
CATACGTGTGCCTGCAAAACCGCTACCGATTTCAAAACCTTTTGTTGCCGGAATTGATAACATCGCTTTTGCTAAATCTGCCTCAAATCTGTCGAATACAGGATTTCCCAATCCTGCGGGTAATCCCTCAATTCTGCAACGAACAACGCCCCCGACTGAATCACCTTCCGCGCGAGCTTTTTTTATAAACTCAATCATCTTATTTGCAGTAGGCTTATGAGGACAACGAATAGGAGTTTCTTCTATTTCTTCGCTTGACGGAGTAGCAGTTGGAGCAGGCATCGATATCAAATTTACACTTTCTACCCATGCAGTTATTTTGACGCCCTTCAAAATTTTTTTTGCGACAGCTCCCGCAGCGACACGTCCGATTGTTTCGCGAGCAGAGCTTCTTCCGCCACCACGAGGATCTCTAATACCGAACTTTGCATCGTAAGTAAAATCTGCATGAGAAGGTCTCCAAAGTTTTGCAATTTCATCGTAATCGAACGAATGCTGATCTTTATTTTCAACAACAATACAAATTGGAGTTCCCAATGTTTTGCCCTGATACACTCCCGACAAAATTTTACACAAATCGCTCTCATTGCGTTGAGTAGAGATATTACTCTGCCCTGGGCGACGTTTATCTAAATCAATCTGAATATCATCTTCTGACAATTCAATCATAGGTGGGCAACCATCAATAACGCACCCGACAGCCTGTCCGTGACTCTCGCCAAAAGTTGTTACAGTTAGGATTTTTCCAAAAATATTTCCCATAACTAGATTATATCACACAAACATACGTTCATTTCAAGCAAATGTGTATATTTTGTTGCATTTTTTCTCATCAAAAACAATATTTACACTCATAAATGAAACGAAGTAAAGATTTGATGTTGTTTAAAGCCGACGAAAACGAATATATTTTCAAAGGGCTTTTATTGTTTTTGTACGTGTATATCGGTGCAAGTTTATTTGCTTCGATTTTCACACCTTTGGTCTTTTGGCTTGTAGAATGGATAAACACAAATTGTCCATGCCAATTATCAGAATACTTGATGCGCAAACGCATAAGCGTGTACTACGATAGATTACGGTGGATACCAATAATTATATCATTGCCATTCATACTAAAAGTATGTGGTTTGTTGTCATTTAAGAACTTGGGAATTTCTTTCGACAAACATTCATTAAAGATTTTCGGAAAATTCTGGCTATTAGGAGCAATTGCCGTATGCAGTATATTTGCAATACAGATATTATTTGTAGGAGCCTCAGCTCGCGATGGTTTAAAAATAGCAGGTATACTTTTTACTGCGATTTCAGGAAGTATAATATTGAGTTTTCTAGAAGAAATAGTCTTTAGAGGTTTATTGATGCGAAGCATATACACCGCTTTAGGAAGCATATCTGGAATTGTTTTAAGTTCGTTATTTTTTGCATACAAACATTTCAAAGTACCTAAGGAGATATGGAAAGTTCTCCCCGATGGAGGTCATTCAGCCGAGTGGTATTCTGGCTTTGTTGTCTGCTACTACGATACAATAGGAATCAGCTATAATTTTCAACTGATACCATTTTTAAGCTTATTCGTTTTCGGCGTATTGCTGTGTATTTTTTATATAAAGACTAAGTCTTTATTGAGTTCAATAGCATTCCACTCTGGAGCGGTATGCTTGATGATGTGCTTTAAGA
Organism: Opitutales bacterium; assembly: GCA_017623955.1. Next base: position 12,124 of record JAGAOA010000226.1, on the reverse strand, counting down.
AGTCGTTTAAATTAAATTCGTACGATAACCAATTTATATTTGGCAATGAGTGGATTACAAATGGTTGTGTCGGACTTGGTGCATTGTGTCTAGTTTTGATAATCTCTATTTTATTCATTAAACAATCAAAAAAATCGCTAATGTAAAATGAAGCGAACAGAACTGGAATTACTAAGTCCTGCAAAAGATGTTGAAACAGCCAAAGTAGCGATTTTGGCTGGAGCTGATAGTGTCTATATTGGTGCCGAAAATTTTGGAGCTAGAGCAGCCGCTGGTAATTCTGTTGCAGAAATTGCACATCTTTGTAAATTTGCACATCTGTATTCAAGTTCAGTATACGTCACAATCAATACAATCTTGACAGATTTAGAGCTCAAACAAGCATGTAAATTAATCGACGAACTTTACGAAGTTGGTGTAGATGCCATAATCGTACAAGATATGGGTCTGATAAAAGATTGTAAAAGTCCAATACCATTTCATGCAAGCACTCAATGTCATCTTACTACACCAGAAAAAGCACAGTTTCTAGATGCCTGTGGATTTGATACACTCGTCTTAGCCCGAGAGCTTTCTTTAGATGAAATAAAAGCTATCTCCTCAACAGTGAAAAACCGACTTGAATGTTTTGTGCATGGAGCCTTGTGCGTATCTTATAGTGGACAGTGCTATCTAAGTGCAGCTATTGGCGGGCGAAGTGGCAATCGCGGGGTATGTGCGCAACCTTGTAGAATGAAGTACACATTGACCGATTCCACTGGCAAAGAAATAGCTCCAGCTTCGCATTTTCTCAGTCTGCGAGATATGAATAGAAGTGCAAGTCTTCTAGATATGATAGAAGCAGGCGTTTCAGTCTTTAAGATAGAAGGTCGTCTTAAAAGTTCTGAATATGTAAAAAATGTAACCGCTTATTACCGTAAAATTTTAGATAAAATTATAGAAAATTCTGATGGCAAATATCATAGGACATCGTATGGAATTTCAAATATTCAGTTTACTCCAGACCCACAAAAGACATTTTCAAGGACGTTTACCGAATATCATCTTCACGGGATTTCCTCTAATAACGAAAGCTTTTCAACTCCTAAAGCAAAAGGCAAATACATTGGCAAAATTACTAAAACCTTTGAAGGCGGATTTCTCTATCCATCTGCCGATAAAATATTTTCAAATGGCGATGGAATATTTATAGAAGGGAAAAATCAACTTGGTACAAATATACAAAAAGTAGTCGGAGATAAAGTTTTTGTTGGTATGCCTTCTGCAAAAATTAAAGTTGAAAAAGGTGCTATTTGGAGAAACAAAGATATCGCCTTTGAACGTGAATTGCAAAAGCCCATTTATCGAAAAATACCGATATGTATTTCTGTTGATGAAAATCAAGATACTTGGAATTTAATCGCACTAACAAGCGATTTACGTGAAGTAAAAGCCGAAATAAACCTATCAAAAACATCTATTGAAACGGCCCTGAATTTTGATACTACACGAACTCGCTTTGAACAAAATCTAGCTAAGACTGGCGATACCCCATTCATTGCCAATGTAAAAATCAAAGCCCAAACATTGCCTTATTTAAAAATCTCGCAACTTAATCGCTATCGAAGAGACCTTTTAGATAAACTTCAAAATAATATTATATCAGAATACGAAACGAAACGTGCCGCAGTAAAGCGACGCTCTCCAGAAAAACGAACATACACAACCCAACCATTTACGCCCGATAAATACGCAAATGTCTACAATGAATCCGCAAAACAATTTTATGCTGATATGGGATTTGATATAAAACAGTATGCTCCCGAAACACAGAAATCCCTAACAGATACACGCCTAATGACCACACGTCACTGTATCCTACGTGAACTTGGTATGTGTAAAAAATTGGGAAAGACAAAACAATTCAAAGAACCTTTCTATCTGAAAAATTCTGAAATATCTCTACAAATAAAATTTGATTGTACTCGATGCGGAATGAGTATTTTTGCCAAATAAAACCAAAAAATCGACTTAGAACCAACTTGGGGTGCAAGAAGTAAAACGTGCGAGACACATGCTTAGAACCTCGCCTTTGCGAGTTTTTTTGTAATAAGTGCACCGGCGATAATTGCTTCGCAATTTTTTTGTAACACGTGCACCGGCGGTAATTGCTACGCAATCTACCTTTGTCAAACTAAACAAAAAAAATCGGCTTAGAACTAACATGTGTTGCAAGAAGTAAAACGTGCGAGGCACGTGCTTAGGGAGATGTTTGTGAGTTGGTGGAGCTGTGCTACGCACTGCCCACCCGAACAAACACTCCATAAGCTGTGAGGTGCCTCGATTGCGTATTTATATACAAAAGGAGCATTCCCAAAGGAATGCTCTTATCATTAATAATATAAAAAAATCGCAATCGAGGCACCGCCCTCGCACGTTTTTACAAAAAAAAGGTTGACATAAATAATATATCCAGTTGAATGATGAACTTTACTTCTTAATCATAACAATGCAAAAGACTAAGAAATCAATCGTTAAACGCTTCAAAATTACCGCATCAGGTAAGGTCATGCGTCGTAGCCCTGGCAAGCGCCACTTGCTCAGTGCGAAATCTGTAAAGCAGAAACGCTCAATGGGTCAAGACAAAATGGTTACACCTGGAGTTGCAGCTAATGTAAAGAAGGCTGTACCTTTTGCCTAATTTTAGAAGAAAACAAATAACACGCTGAAAGGGTGAAGGTGACCCCCAAGCATCAAACAAATAATTCAGGAGAATTAAAACATGCCAAGAGTAACAAGTTCAGTAGCCTCACGCAAGCGTAGATTGCGTACATTGAAGACAGCAAGAGGCTATTTCGGCAACAAGTCACGCTTGTTCCGTTATGCAAAAGATGCAGTTCAACACGCTGGAAAATACGCATATAGAGACCGCAAGGTACGTCGTCGCGAGTTCAGAAAGCTTTGGATTGTTCGTATAAATGCAGCTTGCCGTGCAGCTGGAATGAAGTACAGCATTTTCATGGCTGGCTTAAAAGCGTTGAATATCGAGATGGATAGAAAACAACTTTCAGAGCTCGCTATTCATGACGAAGTAGCATTCAATGCACTCGTAAAAAAAGTTGCAGAATCGAAGTAATTTAAATTTATTTAAATAAAAAAACAAAATGCAATCTGTAAAGATTGCATTTTTTTTGTTAAAAAAGATAGATTTATTGCAAAATTTTGATGTTTTTTGTGTGTTTTCCTATAAAAAACTTCTGATTTTTGGATGTTTTTTCCTTGTTAAAGTGCGTAACTTTGGAAACTTTTAGATTTTTTACAGAGTTATTTTCGCCAAAACCTTCAACGTAAATTTCGCCTTTGAAGTGTCCCTTTTTTCCGTAAACATCAACATTATTTATCGAACAATTCTCTATACTACCCGCTGTAGATATGCCTCTGATACCTGAAACTAATCGAGGTTTGGCAATTAAAAGAAACATATCCTTACCATTTGAACGAATTTCAATGTTTTCAAAATGGACATCTGATATTTTCATATCATTTGTTGGCATAATTAGAAAAATTGCATGAGCCCAATAATCAGTAATGGGTCTGTAAGTTGAGTAGTATGGAATTTGAATATTTTTGATTTTTATATTTTTGAAATATGGTGCGTGGCACTCGTAACCTATTCTGAAAACATTTGCGTGATCGCACCAAAATATGCAGTCAGAAATTTCGATATTTTCAACAGGAGCATTGTTATTTTTATCGTTTAAATCTTTGGTTAATTTTCTACCAAGTTGCTTGCCACTACCATACATTCCTTTTATAGCTATACAGTCGTCTTGTGAGCGAGTAAATGTGTTTTTTATAGTTACGTTTGATGAGTTGCAAATATCGATAGCATCGTCATTGAGCATTCTGGATGTACAAATTTTTAGATTATCAACAAGAACTTTGTTGCAGTCTTGTAAAACGAAACTCCAACCGATAGTATCTTTTATTATAACATCTTTTACTGTTAGATTTTTGCAATTTCGCATTTTCACCGAAAAACCTTTATGGCGTTCATAATTGTCTAAAGAAATGATACCTCTGCCACAAATAGTTATGTTTTCCCCATCTGCTAAGACAGCACTTTTTAGAACTGCCCCACCTTCTAAGTAAAGGATTTGGTTGTTTCTTAGACGTATAATTTTTTCTGGATAATGAACGCCTGCTTTTATGTAAACAACATTAGTATCATTTACATCGGGACGATTTGTTTCAAGTGGATTGCCAAAAATAATCAACGGACGCTCACGTTCATTGCGTAATATTATAGCCTTAAAAGGTTTATCTTGTTTAAAAGTTATTCTCGTTTTTTCGACATTTGCTTTTATAGAACGTGGAAAGACTTCGCCAACTAATATTTTGTCGGCAATAGCCTTTTCAGATGCAGGTCGAGTATATGGAATTTTTTTTGTAAAAGGTACGGTAGATTTTACTTCAACATCAACTTCGCCATCGAAATCAAAGTATGTAAAATAGTATTCGCCACCTTGAAATTCGGGAGATAAAGCTTTGTAAATGCCTAGCTCTTTCCCATTTACAAAGACCGAATAAGTGCATCTTACAGCTTCGGAAATTGGAACAGGATACGTTACAACTTTGGCAATGCAACTCGAACTAAAAATAGCAATGAAATAAAAAAATAATTTTTTAATAATACTCATGTGTGTTGCATATTTATTGTTTAGTGTAGGTAGAAAATAAATGATAGGTTTCATAAAATAAAGCTGTCAAGCTTTAACTGTAAAAAAAATAGATAATACCTTATTTTTAATATCAAAAAATGCTTGCCAATTAAGTAGTAAAAATATTTTATTTTGTACTTACTCTTTACTGAAAATTAGCACTATTTTGGCTAAATAGAAATAGATATGGAAAATAAAATAAATTCAATCGTAGCCAAGGCAAAAGAACTTTTGCCAAAAGCAAAAACTAAGAACGAAGTTGCAGCAATCAGCGCAGATATTACAGATCCTAATGGAGAACTAACTGCATTGATGAAAGTTATCCCTACTCTAGATAAGTCTGAACGCCCAGCCGCAGGCAAAATGATAAATATGGCAAAAGTTCAGATTGAACCGTTAATTACAGAAGCTTACGCGCGAATTGAAAATGAACAAATGGCAGAAGCACTTGGAGATGCCCCAGAATTTACTTTGCCAAATATTGACGCTCCAATGGGAACAATTCACCCATTGACTCTAACGATACGCAAAGTTTGTGACATATTTAAAAAAGTTGGTTTTACAGTTGCCGAAGCTAGCGATTTAGAAACAGAATGGTTCTGCTTTGATGCACTTAATACTCCTGCCGATCACCCTGCTCGCGATGCACAAGACACTCTATTTATGCCACGCCAAACAAAGGTAGCAAATGTTTCAAAACATTCTGACGAACTTTACTTATTGCGTAGCCATACATCGTCAGTTCAAATCAGAGCTATGTTGAAAGAAGGAGCTCCAATTAGAATTGTAGCCCCAGGAAGAGCATTCCGTAGAGACACAGTAGATGCAACACACTCAGCAAACTTCCATCAAATAGAAGGATTGTATATAGATAAAAACGTTCGTCTCACAGATTTAAAAGCAACTTTAGATTATTTGTTTAAAACAATTTTTGGTGCATCGGCAAAAACGCGTTTGCGTCCAAGTTTTTTCCCATTCACAGAACCTAGTTTTGAAGTTGACTTTATGAGTGCAGATCTAGGTAAGCTAAGCAACAAGTGGATTGAAATTATGGGATGTGGAATGGTAGACCCCAAAGTACTTGAAAATGTAGGATTGAATCCTGAAATTTACAGTGGTTATGCATTTGGCTTAGGCGTTGAACGAGTTGCTATGCTTATGCATTCAATAGATGATATTCGCCACTTCTACACAAATGATGTACGTTTCTTACGTCAAGTCTCAGGCAAATAAAATAGGAGATTTAAAAGATGAAAGTAAGTTTAAAATGGTTGAATAAATACGTAGACTTATCTGACTTGAGTGTCGAAGAAATTGTTGATGCCTTGCCAATGTTAGGTTTGGAAATAGAAAGTATCCAAACAACAGGCTTAAAACAATTAGATAATGTAGTGGTAGGTCAAATTCTCAGTAGAGAGCAACATCCGAATGCAGACAAGCTCGGTGTTTGTATGGTTAGAGTATCTCCTGATAGAGACCCCATTCAAATTGTATGCGGTGCAAAAAACTACAAAGTTGGCGATAGAGTTCCAGTTGCTTTAGATGGCGCAAAATTGCCAACTCCAGAAGGCGGTATTTTTGAAATTAAAGTATCGCAACTAAGAGGCGTTGAAAGCAACGGTATGATGTGTTCAGCTCGCGAACTTGGTATTGGTGGAGACCATAGCGGTCTGTTAATACTCACAGACAATCCAATAGCACAAGTAGGTATGCCTATTAATGAGGTTTTCAGCGAATCGGATACTGTTTTTGAAATAGAATTGACTGCTAATCGTGGCGACTGTCTAAGCCATATTGGCGTTGCTCGCGAATTGGCAGCACGCTTTGGCAAAGAACTGAAAAAACCAGAAATTAAATATTGTCCAATTTACGCACAAAAGCCTGAAGGCGGTCTTCTTGATGCAGTTGAATTACAAACATCAAATTGTCCATTATACACAGCTATAACAATTAAAGATGTAAAGATAGGGAAAAGTCCAGAATGGTTGGTTCGCGATTTAGAGGCTGTTGGACTTCGTTCAATCAATAATGTAGTTGACGTAACAAACTACATTCTAATGGAATATGGACAACCATTACACTCGTTTGACGGCGACAAAATTCGTGGAAAGAAAATTATAGTTCGCCAAGCAAATGATGGTGAACAAATGCAAACTCTAGACGGGAAAACATATACTCTTACAACGGAAGCTACTCTCATTTGCGATGCAGAAGGTCCTACCGCAATAGCAGGGATAATGGGAGGTCTAGACTCGGAAGTGACAGATTCAACAACAAATGTTGTTCTTGAATCGGCATACTTCAACCCAGGAAATGTTCGTGCAACATCACGCAAATATGCAATTCATACAGATTCATCGTATCGTTTTGCTCGCGATGTTGATCCAAATGGAACTTTAGAAGCTGCACGCAGAGCTGCCGATTTGATTGCAGAATTAGCTGGTGGTAACATAGAACAAGTAGCTTGCATGGTAGGTTAAAAACCTCGAGACAATCGCTCTATTGAAATATCACTAAACTACATTATCGATAAAATTGGATTTGAAGTATAATATAATGATGTGAAAAACGCTTTTGAACGCTTGGGATTTACGGTTGAAAGTAAGGAAGACAATAATATGTCGGTTATGGTACCATCATTCAGAAGTGAAGTAGACCGTAAAATCGACTTGGTAGAAGAATTTGTACGTATATGGGGTTCGGATAATATTCCTGAAACAGAAATGAAGAGCGTAGCATCGTTCAGAGATGATGACCCATTATTTAAATATAATCGCAGAGTAACTGATTTCCTAGCTTCGAATGGTTTGAATGAATGTCAGAACTATACGCTAAAAGATAGTCGCCAAATGGCAAAACGTCATACAAATTCTGAATTCTTAAAGCTTGCGAATCCGCTCACTAGCGATCAAGATAGCCTCCGCACTTCGTTGCTAGATAGCTTGCTAGATACAATTCGCATAAACTCGGCAAACGGGAACGACTTTAAAGGTTTCTTTGAAAATGGAAAAATCTTTAAAGCAGACAGCAAAGGAGAAATTCTTGAACTTGCTTCGACCGCATTTGTTCTTGCATCAAATAGCGATAAGCGTGAATGGAAAAAACGCGAACAACCAGATTTCTTTAGTGCTAAAAAATTAGTATTCGATGTACTAAATATATTGGGAGTAGATGCCTCGCGATTAAACTTCACTGCATTAGAAGAACCTCTTTGGCAAAACGGATTTGCAGCAACCTGCGGTTCAGAAAAACGCGAAGGATTCTGCATAAAAATGGGTGCAATAAACGTTGGTACTCTTCGTGAAGAAGGTATTGAACGCATACTATATGCAGGTGAAATTACTTTTAAACCAGAAGTAACTGCACGCAAAAAAAGCGTTGAAAAGTTCAAGAGCTTCAGCACATTCCCTCCAGCAAACCGCGACTTAGCTATAATTGCTAAGATTGAAGAAAAAGCTTCGGACGTAATTAACGAAGTTGCTAAAATTGCTAAACAAAAAACAAAGGGATGTGGATTTGAAATGGTAAGCTTAGAACTATTCGATTCGTATGCTGGAAAAGGAATCGAAGATGGATTCAAAAGCTTGGCTATGTCGATGAGCTTCCGTTCTGAAGAAAAGACACTTCAAGCAGAAGAAGTGAACAAGATATTCGATGCAATTTGCGTAGAACTATCTAAGAAACGCAAATTGAGAATAGCTTAATTTATTTTTATGGACGATAACGACAATCAAAATTTAGATAATACAAATCCCGCTAATGAAATGACGTTCCTTGAGCATCTCGAGGAAATGCGTGGTGTTATATTGAAGTCGCTAACGGTATTTTCATTAGCATTTTTGATTGTCGTTGTAGGTTTTTATTATTTCAATCAACTGATGTTGTTCCCTCTTAATCAGGCAAAAAATTTATTGGCAACTCTTTATGTAAGTGACGATAAAAAGGTAGAAAAAAATGAAGATAATCGTCAGCGTTTGGGTCCAGTATATTTAGTTGAAGAAAAAGATGGAAAAGAAATAAGCAAAATAGGTCCATATTACATAGTAGCTAAAGATGAAACGATAGTTCTTTCAGAAGAAAAAGAAGCTACGCCAAAATGGGTAAGTGATATTAAGCTACGTTCGATGTCTATTACTACCCCTATTTTTGTATGGTTATCAGTAGGTTTCTTAGGCTCTTTAGGATTATCTCTTCCTGCTGTACTATATTTTGTAGCTCACTTTATAATGCCAGGATTGACAAAACAAGAGCTGAGAATGCTAACACCAGGGGTTGTTCTGGGAACACTATTGTTCTTTATAGGTGCTATATTTGCTTTTTGTTTTATGTTACCAATGGGAATAGCGTTTATGGCGTATATGTCGCAAGGAATGCAGTTAGAAATGTTCCCAGACGCAATGAGCTATTACAGTATGGTTATTTTTGTAACAATAGCAACTGGTCTTACATTTGAACTACCTTTACTACAATTTATATTAATTTATTTAGGAATTCTAGATATAGAATGGCTCAAGAAAAATCGCCGAATGGTATTCTTAATTATAATAATTTTTGCATCAGTTGTAACTCCTCCAGATGTAATAACTCAAGTATCTTTAGCTATTCCACTATATTTGATGTATGAAATTTCTCTCCGCGTAGGTATAGCAATGCGAAAGAAAAAAATCGCAAGAGAAAAGGCACAACAGGCTAAAGAAGACGCTGAAGCAGAGCGTGAACACAAAGAATATGTAAAAGAAGAAGCGAAGCGTCGTCTTGCAGAAAAAGAAAGTCAAGAATACGAAAATGCAAAAGCATTGACAGATAAAGACTCAGAATCTAATCCAGACGACGACTACTACAATGAAGATAGAGCATACGAAGAACTAGATAATTTAGAAGATGATTATAATCCTGACGATGATTATGGATACGATAATTATTACGATGATTATGAATCTCCAGAAGGCTACATAAATTATGGGGCGTTATCAAAACCAATGCCAGACTTATCTCCCGATTGGTCGCTTAATGAACCTGATACCTCTTTTATGACTCCCGATTGGTCGCTTAACGAACCAGCACAATCTGCCGATATTGCAAATACCAATCAAGAAGGAAAAGAAGAAGAAGAAGAAACCTCGCAAACGCAACAAAATCAAGACTCAGAAAGCTCACATAATGCTTAAAGTAATGTACAGTATCGCAAAAATAATGCGTGTGTGCGTATGTGCAAGTACTGTACTGTTTTTTTCATGTTCTGAAGCTCCTCAGATAAAAAGAGGAGAATTCCCATTACCAGAAGATGTGGAAATATCGAAGTCTAATGTCGGTAAATATGGAGGGAATTTTGTATTGGCGATATCGCAAGAGCCGAAAACGTTTAATCCTCTTGTATCGTCGGATGCGTACTCGGCGGACGCAATAGCTATGATGTTGTCGCCCTTAGTAAGTTACGACCCTTTTAAACAAGAAAGTATACCAGCATTAGCTAAATCGTGGAAAATATCTGAAGACGGAAAAACTTATACGTTCTTCTTGCGAAAAGGTGTGAAATTTAGCGACGGAATAGAATTTAGTGCAGATGATGTAGTGTTTACATTCGATGCTATTTTCTATCCACTAAAAGATGAAAAAGGAAATATCGTTCTAGATAAGGAAACAAAAAGGCCATTGCTAAAGTATCCATCAAGATATGCAGGTCAATTCTCGATAGGAGGAGAACCTATAAAATATCGCAAGATAGATAAGTATACGGTAGAATTTACAACAAAAAAAGTTTATGCGCCGTTCCTTACTGATATTGGCTATATTGAAATATTGCCCAAACATAAGCTCGAAAAAGCAGTAGAAAATGGAACACTGCAACAAGCATGGTCGACAAAAACCGCAATAAATAACCCAGAAGAAATTGTAAGTAGTGGTCCGTTCTCTATATACTCTTACAAACCAGGCGAAGTGTTAATCTTAAAACCAAATCCACACTACTGGCGCGCAGATAAAAGCAAACAACGCTTGCCATACATAAATTTCTTAATATACAAATTTGTGGCAGACGTAAATACATCTACTATACTCTTCGCAACAGGTCAATGCGATGCATCAAGTATATCGGCAAACGACTATGCATGGGTTAAAAATTATGCAGATACTTACAATTTCAAAATATATGAACGCGGTGCAAGTACTGCTATATCTTTTATCTGGTTTAATCAAAATCCCAATAAAGACGCAAAAGGAAAACCATATCTGCCTGAATTCAAATTTAAATGGTTCTCTAATGTGAATTTCCGCAGAGCTATTATGAAGGCAATCGATAGAGATGGGCTTATAAAAAGCGTGTGGTTCGAACGTGCGGTAAAACTTCATTCGATAATCAGCCCTGCAAATAAAAAATGGTACAATCCTAATACAACTAAATATGAGTATTCACCAAAATCTGCTAGGGAAATATTGATAAATGAGGGCTTTAAATACTCAAAAAATGGAATGCTATTCGATAAAGATGGAAATCAGGTGAAATTCGATTTCATCGTTGCTGATGGCTCGCAAAACTCAACTACACTAGCAACAACTTTCGTTGAAAACATGAGAGCTATCGGAATAGAGGTTAATTTGAAATTCCTAGATTTCGCAACCATAGTATCGAAAATAGATAATACTTTTGATTACGAAGCTGCTATGATTGGGTTTACCGGTGGAGGTGACCCATCAGGAGGAAAAGCTATATATCGCTCTGATGGATTCTTACACCTGTGGAATCCTCGTCAAAAAACCCCAGCAACAAACTGGGAAAAACGTGTCGATGAAATTATGGATTTACAAGAAATAGAATTAAATCCAGAAAAACGCCAAAAATTAATATTTGATATGCAGGAAATTTTTGCAAAAGAATTACCTCTGCTATATCTGACAACTCCAATGAGTTACTCGGGAATTCTAAAAAAATGGAACAATGTAAGAATACCTCCAATCGGTTCTGTTATTTGGAATTTAGACGAACTTTACACTGACGACAATTAAAAAAAATGCTACGTTTCATTATCAGACGTATATTGGCAACTATTCCACTGATGTTAGCTATCAGCGCTATGGTATTTCTGCTGATGTATCTTGCACCAGGAGACTTCTTGAGTGAGGCTAGAAATTCAAAAGATATAAGTCCTGAAATTGTAAAACAAGAAGAAATGCGTTTGGGCTTAGATAAACCTTGGTATGTTCAATATGCTAGATGGCTCAACGGAGTATCGCCTATAAAAACAAATTTACTGTTGCCCAAAAATGAGGCTTCAAAACATTCTGCAATATATCTAGGGTACCCAGATTTCGGGTATTCTTGGAGCTATAAAATACCAGTCGGATCGCTAATTGCTCAAAGGCTTGTACCTACACTAATGTTAGCTTTGGCTAGCACTTTGATTTCGTATCTGATAGCTATACCACTT
>JAGAOA010000225.1 GCA_017623955.1 Opitutales bacterium | reverse complement strand
TGTCCTACCATACGATTTTCATCAGGATTAGCAATAGCACCAGCTTCAAGCTCTTTCATAGCTTTGAATGCAGATGACATCTTACCTTCCATAGAATTCAAAAAAGCATCGTCAAAATCAACTCTGCTTACATCAAGACCGAAACCTAAGTCATCAAGACCAAGATAATATTTCTTATAACGTTCCCAAGACATAATTATGTTTTTGTTTTATATAAAATTGCTATGGATATTATCCACCCTATTTTTGTTTGTCAAAATCTTTTTTCAACTTCTTATTTTTTATATATTAACCTTGACAGATATGTAAGAATATTTCACCATTTTGCTATCTGATATATCAGATAGCTTAAAATTATTCAATAGAAAGCAAATATATGATGAAAAAAAATATAATATACGCAATTACTCTAGCAAGTTTGAGTTTGGGAGTTGCTCTACCTATCCACGCACAAAACAAAGATGATCCTATAAAATCAACTATAACTGATGCAAAAGATAAAAAAGAATCAAAAGCCATATACAAAAAGAAGATGCCAGATTGGCAAAGACAAAAGCAAGAGCTAAAAATAGTAGATTTCATCGGCAAAACGCAAAAAGTAATTGTAGCCCAAGGCGGTACTAAAAGCAAAAATACGCCCCCAGTGTCAATACTGCTAGATGAAGACTACCACGCCCACCCTACGACAGTAATGCTTAATGACAACAAAACAATTCTTGCAGTGTGGAATCTCGGACATGGTGGCAATGCGGGGCCAATAGCAAAAAGTACAGACGGAGGTCTTACATGGGAGCGTATCGACAACGTTATGCCAAAAGCCTACCAGCTCTTCAGAAATTGTCCAAGTATATACAAAATAAGCGATAAAAACGGTAAAGAACGTATTTTTGTTTTGGCTCAAAAAACGCAAGATAAAAAAGGTCTATCAGTAACTCAAGAAAGCGAAAATTACAGCGGATATATGCCAAGAGTAATGAGCGAAGACAATGGCAAAACGTGGAAACTCTTACCACCTCTCAGCCCATTAGACCACAAATCACCATTCGCATGTGTTATGACATTCTCAAGTATGATACAACTAAAAGATGGCTCAACGCTTGGAATCTTTCACAAAGGAGATGGAAAAGGTAGAGATAGACAATTGAAACTCGTACAATCTATAACGCACGATGGTGGATTAACTTGGACAACACCACAAATTATTTTAACACCTGACGATTTAGGAGGCCTCCAACCTTGCGAGCCTTTCGTATTTCGCTCTCCCGACGGCAATGAGCTTTGCTGTATAATTCGCGAAAACTCTCGCAAGAATGGCACAAGCTTAGTTATGTTCAGTAAAGACGAAGGTAAAACGTGGTCTAAACCGATTGATACCCCATGGGCTTTAACCGGAGACCGACACAATGGACTTTATCTGCCCGATGGACGTTTAATCTTTACTTTTCGTGATATGACTCAACCAAAAGAAAGCGATAAACTTTACTTTGGTTGCTGGATTGGCACTTACGACGACATTAAAAATGGTAAGGCTGGTCAATACAGAGTTCTTTTATCTGAAACAAAACGTCGCAAAGATAAAAAGTGGAAAAGAGATGGTTATTATCAGTCGATGCATTTGCTCCCCGACAATACGATAGTAGCAATAACATACGAATCTATTGAAGATTTTACAAGCAGTTCTATAACATGTCATCGTTTCAAAATTGAAGACATCGAAAAACTTGCGAAGTAGAGCATAAATATAGATTGAAACAACGCCTAAATAACGGCTATGCGTTATTTAGGCGTTGACTTTTTAAGAATGGAATATTTGTTTTTTCGTATGAAATACTTATCTAAACGATTTCCATTATTTTTAATATTAATAGTTTGTTCTAGCATTCTATCGTTTGCCCAAGAACTAAAAGTTTTAACAATAGGCAATAGTTTTTCTCAGAGCTTAAGTCGATACTTCAATGACGTTGTAAATTCGGTAGATGGTTGTAAGCTCGATTTAGAATTTGCAAACTTTGGAGGGTGCGAATTAGATCGCCACTGGAAATATATCACCGAAGAAGAGCAACAAAATAAGCAAATTTATCGTAAAGGCAAAACAACACTTAAAAAGATTTTGCAGAGTAAAAAGTGGGATATAATAACAATCCAACAAGCAAGTCATAAAAGTTATATAAAAGAATCGTACTTCCCCTACGCTCAAAATATAGTTGATTATGTAAAAAAGCACTGCCCGACAGCAAAGATATATATTCAACAAACGTGGTCATATAGAGCCGATAGCCCACGTTTGAAACAATGGAAACTCTCTCAATATGCTATGTTTGAAAAGCTAAAAGATGCATATACTAACGCATCTTTAAAACTTGACGTAAAACAAATTTATATGGGACAAGCAGTTCAATTAGCAAGAAAAGCAATAACCGAACCATTTGTAGTGCCAACAGACTTGAAGTCGTATAAATATCCCGATATGCCAAGACAAGCTGGAGATGTTGTCGGCAAATATTATTGGAAAAAATCCAAAAAAGGTTATATGTACTTAGCTAGTGATACAATACACTTAAACCAATATGGAGAATATCTGCAAGCGTGCGTATGGTTTGCAACATTGTATAAAAAATCTGCAACCAATATTAAATTTATCCCAGAGATAATGGACAATACCACGGCAAAGCGATTCCAAGAAATTGCCGATAAAGTTGCTTTTTTGCAATAAGTGCATTTTGCAACACAAGCATCTACGGAGGTTGCTAAAGCAATACTCCATTGTCAAAGAGAGCGTTTTCTTCAACAAATTTTTATAATAAAAAAAGGCAATTCTTCGGAATTGCCTTTTTGTGTAAATATTCTAAATCGTCATCGAAGAAAACGTATCCTCGCACGTTTTACTTGCGTCTGCGGTATGCTACAAAGCCCAATGCAATAGCACCGAAAATCATAGCCCATTCGGCTGGTTCTGGAACTATTGGAGTTCTTGAAATCCAACCATCATTTATGAAGAAGTTTTCACCTAAAACACCATCTTCATACTTAGAAAGAGAATGATTGTATACTTGAAATTTTATATCTGCCAAATCGATAAGTTCTTCTATATTTCCAATAAACATGTTATCGCCATTGCTTTCATAGAAATTCAACTGAAGAGTTAGCGACAAATCAGAATTCATAGTGCTAGCACCTTCAGTTGTAGCAGTAGAATTAAAGACATTAATTTCATTGATTTTGAAAGCCGAAGTTCCATTTTTAAGAGTTTCCGTAATCAACTTTAAAGAAGAACCGCTAAATGCGTTAATAGTGCCAATTTCATTTTCAACAAAAGCATTTATAACAACAGAAGCACCTTTCAATGTTGTATCATTTTGTTTACCCACTACATAGAAAGTTGAATCAGCCTGACTTGTTGCATTTTTTAAGCCAGCAGCAACGTTTGTGGCATTTTTTTCAACACCTGCACCCGATATAATCGAGTTTTTTGATGACAACTCAAGCACTGCACCATTATTAAGATATACATAATCGTCAAATTTCAACTTACCAGTTGTCTTTACAGAAACCGAAGAAGCAATTCTGTTCATGGCACGCGTGTAATCGTTATATGCACCATTCAAACCTATTTGTGTAAGGTTTGAATTACCAATAAATTTTACAGCTTTAGTTCCACCATTTACGTGGAATGCATAGTTATCACCACCAAAGAAAGCCGTAGTACTTGCACGTTTAAAACCTTGAACAGTAATATCGCCAGCAATAGTTGATTCGTTTCTTTGCAAACGCAAGCCACCACCAGCGGCAGTTAGGTTAATAGAAGACCCCCCAGTCATAGTCAAACCCGACCAAATCTGACTATTGTTTACGGTAAAATTAAGATGCACATTATCGGCAACAGTAACTATCGAATTATCTGCATTTATTCTACTAGTAAAAGAACCATATACGTTATCAATTCCAGATTCCGAACCATTTTTGAAGTCGAAAGCAAGAGTACTTACGTATTCTAACTTTGTTGGATTTGCTGAATCAACTGATGTAACATTTATATCTGTTGCATAAGCCATTGAAGCAAATGTGAGCATTATTGGAATTAAACTTTTTTTCATAATATATCCTCTTATTTTTAAATTTAAACAGACAAATACTACCCCCCCCCAATAACCTTTGTCAAGCAAAAAAAACAAAAAAAATGCGTATTTTTTTAATACGCATTTTTCAAATTATTTATCTATCATTATTTTCTTCTGCGATACGCTACAAAGCCCAATGCAATAGCACCGAAAATCATAGCCCATTCGGCTGGCTCTGGAACTGCTACGTTATAGATGTAATAACCACCATCTGCCGATGTGCCATTTGCAAATTCAACAAAGAAATCTTCGCCCGATACATTGCTAATGTATGTTTTAACATCTTCTAATGTAGTCAAACTATTGAAGTCTTGAACAAACAACGAGCCTCTTTCTACATCATCTTGAAGCATAAGAGTGAATACGCTTGAAGAATCTGAACCTGTTTGCGAAACAGTACCAATATTCAATGTAGTACCATTCAACCACAAATTCAAAGTTGAAGTATCATACATATCAAGATTTGCAATATTATTTACAATAGCATCGCCATTAGTATCAACAGGAGTTGCAAGTTTGTTGCCATCGATATCATAACCGAACTTCAAATTTGCATTTGCTACGCCATCAAAAGAACTTGTTTGATAATTTGAAACCAACAACTTTGTGTTGCCC